>NZ_VSZV01000321.1:0-11558 GCF_008919455.1 Rhizobium sp. PEPV16 | reverse complement strand
GTCAGTCCTGCAGCTGAAAAGCAGAGGCCGAGAAGCGCAGTCTTCCATTCGCCGAGCACCGGCACGATCCGCGGCAGAACCAGCCCCATGACGAGCGCAGCACCGATGCCGTAAATGCCGAGCGACAGACCGATCTGTCCCTCGCTCCAGCCATAGCGATAGGTCGAGACGAACGCCCAGACCGAGGGATAGACGGCATGCGCCAGGAAGAACAGGAACATGACGAGGCTGACCCAGCCGATGCCGGGATAATGGCGCATCTGGCGCAACGCGCCGAGTGGATTGGCGCGTTTCCACTCGAACCGGCGGCGGTTCTTCGCCTCCAGCGTTTCGGGCAGCAGGAAGCAGGCGGCGATGAAATTGACAAGCGACAACGCAGCCGCGCCGAGGAACGGCACACGCGGGCCGAATTCGCCGAGGACACCGCCGACGACGGGGCCGATGGTGAAGCCGACGCCGAAGGCGATGCCGATCAGCCCGAAATTCTTCGCCCGGTTCTCCTCCGTGCTGATATCGGCGATATAGGCCGAGCAGGTTGCAAAGCTGCCGCCGCTGATGCCGGCAAGCACGCGGCCGACGAACAGCATCCAGAAGCTGCTGGCGATGCCGCAGATGAAATTATCGATCGCGAAGGTCAGCACCGAAAGCAACAGGATCGGCCGGCGGCCGAAACGGTCGGAGAGGTTTCCGAGCAGCGGCGCGAACAGGAATTGCATGCCGGCATAGACCAGCATCAGCCAGCCGCCGTCGATCGCCGCGTCGCTTACGCTGCCACCGGTCAGTTGCTCCAGATAGGCGGGCAGCACCGGCATGATGATGGCGATGCCGATAATATCGAGGAAAAGGATGATGAAGACCAGGAAAAGGCCGCGGCGAACGAATTTTGGGTCGAGCATCAGGCATCTCTACAGCGGTTGGTTCTGAAAAGACGATCTCGTCGCCGAGAAAGTGACATAGCTCAGAAAAGAAACCGAAACAATCCGTGAACATTTCAAAGTTTTTGATAATGTTCAACGGGAAATTTATGAGAGGCCTCAACCGGCGGGCGCGCGCCGTAGTTCCAGTTTCAGAAAATCGCCAGCCGCCCAGCGGATCGTCGGGCAATGCGTTCCCTTGCAATCGCCGCGACGGCATCCAGATCACAAGAGAAGACCGGGCATTGTGCATTTCCCCGCACAGCCTGTTCGACGTCGTCCGATTATCGCCCGAATACGAAAGCGGTAAAACGGCCTCCGGCAACGCCGCCCGGCGCGGATGCTGCGCGGAGCAGAAATAGGAGAAGACAATGCAGACCTATCGTTTGGGAAAGACCGGACCCGATGTCTCGGCCATCGGCCTCGGCTGCATGGGCATGTCGGGCATGTACGGCCCCTCCGATCGCGCAGAAAGCATCGCGACGATCCATGCCGCGCTCGATGCCGGCATCAACCTGCTCGACACCGGCGATTTCTACGGCATGGGCCATAACGAAATGCTGATCGGCGAAGCATTGAAGGGCCGCAGGCGCGAAGACGCCGTCATCAGCGTCAAGTTCGGCGGCCTGCGCGATCCCGTCGGCGGCTGGAGCGGCATCGATGCCCGGCCGGTCGCGGTGAAGAACTTCCTCAGCTATACGCTGCAGCGCCTCGGCGTCGACTATATCGACATCTACCGTCCCGCCCGCCTCGATCCGAACGTGCCGATCGAGGACACGGTCGGCGCCATCGCCGACATGGTCAAGGCAGGTTATGTCAGGCATATCGGCTTGTCGGAAGTCGGCGCCGACACGATCCGCCGCGCCGCCGCTGTCGCCCCGATCGTCGACCTGCAGATCGAATATTCGCTGATCTCGCGCGGCATCGAGGAGAAAATCCTGCCGACGACACGCGAACTCGGCATCTCGATCACCGCCTACGGCGTGCTCTCGCGCGGCCTGATCAGCGGCCACTGGCAGAAGGGCCAGGGTGGAACGGCCGGCGATTTCCGCGCCTACAGCCCGCGCTTCCAGGAAGGCAATATCGAGCAGAACCTCGCTCTGGTGGAGAAACTGCGCGAGATCGCCCAGGCAAAGAGCGTCTCGGTCGCCCAGATCGCCATCGCCTGGGTCGCCGCTAAGGGCAAGGATATCGTCCCGATCATCGGCGCTCGCCGCCGCGACCGACTGACGGAAGCGCTCGGCTCACGCGCCGTCGACCTGTCACCTGAAGATTTCGCCGTCATCGAACGCGCCGTGCCGAAAGACGCGGCCGCGGGTGGGCGTTACCCCGAGCATATGCTGCAGCATATGGACAGCGAGAAGTAAGCAAGGAGTGGAAGGGGCTGCGATGTGCTTTGTGCCATGCGCCCCTTCATCTCTCCTCAAACCGGTCCCGAGAACGTATCGCAGGCCGACAGCTGGCCGCTGTCGAAGCCGCGCTTGAACCATTTGACCCGCTGCTCCGAGGTACCGTGGTTGAAGCTTTCCGGCACGACATAACCCTGTGACCGCTTCTGCAGCGAATCGTCACCGATCTGCTGGGCTGCGTTCAGCGCTTCCTCCAGATCGCCTGACTCGAGCAGGCCCTTCTGCTGGGTATATTTGCCCCAGATGCCCGCAAAACAATCGGCCTGCAGCTCGACGCGCACCGACATCTTGTTGGCGTCGGCCTCGCTCATGCGCTGGCGCGCCTGGTTGAACTTCGGCAGAATGCCGAGCAGGTTCTGCACGTGATGGCCGACCTCATGAGCAACGACGTAGGCCTCCGCGAAATCACCCGAAGCGCCGAAGCGGTCGGAAAGCTCCTGGAAGAATTCGGTATCGAGATAGACCTTGCGGTCGCTCGGGCAGTAGAACGGACCTGTTGCAGATGATGCGGAGCCGCAGGCCGAGGCCGTCGCGCCCGAGAACAGCACGAGACGCGGCTCTTCGTAATTCTGGCCCTGCGCCTGGAAGATGCCCTGCCAGGTATCCTCGGTCTCGGCAAGAACGGTGCGCATGAATGCGGTCATCTCGTCGTTGGCGGGCGTGCGTGTTCCGCCGGACTGGCTCTGCTCATAGCCCGGGCCGCTCGTCGTGCCGCCGGTATCGAGCACCTGCAGCAGATCGATGCCCATCATCTTGAAGATGAAATAGATGACGACGAGGAAGATGATCGTGCCGATGCTCAAGCCCCCGCCGGCGCGGCGAACGCCGCCGCCGGAAGGAAAGTTGAAGCCACCGCCGCGGCCGAAACCGCCGCCGGTCGGACCGCCACGGCGATCCTCGATATTGTCGGACTGACGCCGGCCTCTCCATTCCATCTTCGCTCTCCCCGGCAACGCCCGTGCTTGCACTCAACGAGTTATATATCCGTCGGCGGCCGGAATTCCAGCGACTTCATCGGGCAATCAGGCGCCCGCGTCGGCGACGCAGCACGATTGCGATCAGGATCGAGCCGATCACCGCCGCGGCAAGGGCAGCCGGCCATTCCGCACCGGTGAAGACGACCGCATGCATGATCCGGCCAGGCAGGAAAGTGAACAGGCCGGCAAGGACGATGCCGCCGAAATAAAGGCCGGCGACGATGCGCTTGTGCAGACGGATATCGCCGCGACGAGCCGCCGCGATCGCATTCCAGCTGCCGAACAACGTTGCAATCGACAGAAGATGGATCGGGCTGAACCCGTAGAAGAGATCGAGTTCATGAATGAAGAAGCTCGATACCGCGGTGACAACCATCAGCGCCATCCAGATCCTGCCGAGCAGCCGGTGCAGCGGCGTGCCCTTGGGGCGCAGCAGGGTATAGGCGCCGAGAAGTGCCGCCGGCGTAACAGCAGTGACATGGATCTGAACGGCGAGCGGGGCGCCGAGGAGCGGTTCGAGGGTCACCAGCGACATCCGGTTGAATTCGATCCTTCTTTCCGCCAAGACTTCATCCGCCTCAATCCGAACCGCGCGAACGGCAGGAAAACTTCGTGATTCACCTCTTCTTGCAATCCACGCTTCGCGAATTGCAGGTCTTTCTCCACTCCCGGCGCTTCTGGGGAACCTTTGCCGCGATCGTCCTGCTCTTTGCCGTCACCGGCCCCTACGGCACGATGGAGAGCATGGCCTTCGGCGAACGCCTCGCCTACTGGCTGACCCTGCATGCCGTTGCCTGGACGATCGCCATTCTCTGCGCAGTCACGGCCGAAAGACTGCTGCAGGGAGTGATCGTTTCGATGTTCGCCCGCATGATGGCGGGCTCGCTCATAGCCGCCCTGCCGATCGGTTTTGCCATAGGCCTCGTCGACCATGTCTTCACCGGCGAAGCGACCACGCTGGAAAGCGGCCTGCAGCGCGCGCTTTTTGCGGTGCCGCTCTGCGCCCTCTTCTGCCTTTTGACCTATATGGCGATGAGCCAGAAAATCGCCGAAGCCGCAGCACCTCAGGGAACCAGCCCCGCAACCTCGATCCTCGACCGGCTGAAACCTGAGAATCGTGGCTCGCTGCTGCGCCTTTCCGTCCAGGACCACTATACCGAGGTGGTGACCAGCCGCGGGCGCGAACTGGTGCTCTTGCGTTTCGCCGATGCGCTGAGGGAAACCGCCGCAACGCCGGGCCTTCGCGTCCATCGCTCGCACTGGGTGGCCGACGCCCATGTCGAAAGCCTGAAACGCGACAATGGCAGGCTGCTGATCCTCACCGGCGACGGCACGGAAATCCCGGTCAGCCCCAGCTATGCCGAGGAAGTGCGCCGCCGCTTCACGTAAGGAAGAGGCGCCAAGCGCTTGACGGGACTCCCGCTTTCGCTCTTGCGGAAGCAGGGCGACGTCGAAATCCGAGCGCTGGTCGTGTCTGACGAGAAATAGCCCTTCGCGCCCTGTTGGATTCCTGTCGATTCCGCGATTTATGGGGTTCCGTTTGCAAATACATTTGCCTATAAGCCGCTTCTAGCCTGAAAAGACCCAGCATGCGCGACCCGACCCGGTGATCTCCCACCCTGGCCGGCTTTCTGCGCAGCCAGAAAACGGAAGCACTCATGCCGAAGCGCCAAGACATCAAATCGATCCTCATCATCGGCGCGGGACCGATCGTCATCGGCCAGGCTTGCGAGTTCGATTATTCCGGTACCCAGGCCTGCAAGGCGCTGAAGGAGGAAGGCTACCGCGTCATCCTCGTCAACTCCAACCCGGCGACGATCATGACCGATCCGGGCCTTGCCGACGCCACCTATGTCGAGCCGATCACCCCCGAAGTCGTCGCCAAGATCATCGCCAAGGAGCGCCCGGATGCGCTACTGCCGACCATGGGCGGCCAGACGGCGCTGAACACCGCGCTTTCGCTGAAGCGCATGGGCGTGCTCGACCGCTACAATGTCGAGATGATCGGCGCCAAGCCCGCCGCCATCGACATGGCCGAGGACCGCGCGCTGTTCCGCGAAGCAATGGCCCGCATTGGGCTGGAAACTCCGCGCTCGATGCTGGCGAACGCCACCGACATCAAGGACCTCGACCGCAAGACGCACGAGGCCGAGCGCGTCAAGCTGCGTGAAAGCCTCTCCGGATCCGACCTCGACAAGGCGCTGGACGAGTTGGAAAACCAGTGGAACCTCGGTGAGAGCGATCGCAAGCAGCGTTACATGAGCCATGCCATGGCAATTGCCGCCCAGGCGATCGACCATGTCGGCCTGCCCGCGATTATCCGCCCCTCCTTCACGCTCGGCGGCACCGGCGGCGGCATCGCCTACAACCGCTCGGAATTTTTCGAGATCGTCGGCGGCGGCCTCGATGCCTCGCCGACCACCGAAGTGCTGGTCGAGGAATCGGTGCTCGGCTGGAAGGAATATGAAATGGAGGTCGTCCGCGACAAGGCGGACAACTGCATCATCATCTGCTCGATCGAGAACATCGATCCGATGGGCGTCCATACCGGCGATTCGATCACCGTCGCCCCGGCCCTGACGCTGACGGACAAGGAATACCAGATCATGCGCAACGCCTCGATCGCGGTGCTGCGTGAGATCGGGGTCGAGACCGGCGGCTCGAACGT
Source organism: Rhizobium sp. PEPV16 (assembly GCF_008919455.1). Classification (NCBI taxonomy): domain Bacteria; kingdom Pseudomonadati; phylum Pseudomonadota; class Alphaproteobacteria; order Hyphomicrobiales; family Rhizobiaceae; genus Rhizobium; species Rhizobium sp. PEPV16. Next base: position 5,590 of record NZ_VSZV01000321.1, on the reverse strand, counting down.
CCAGTTCGCCGTTAATCCGAAAGACGGCCGTCTCGTCGTCATCGAAATGAACCCACGCGTCTCGCGCTCGTCGGCGCTCGCCTCCAAGGCCACCGGCTTCCCGATCGCCAAGATCGCCGCCAAGCTCGCCATCGGCTATACCCTCGACGAACTGGATAACGACATCACCGGCGGCGCCACCCCCGCCTCTTTCGAACCGTCGATCGACTATGTCGTCACCAAGATCCCGCGTTTCGCCTTCGAGAAATTCCCCGGCGCCTCGCCGGTGCTGACCACCGCGATGAAATCGGTCGGCGAAGTCATGGCGATCGGCCGCACCTTTGCGGAATCGCTGCAGAAGGCGCTGCGCGGCTTGGAAACCGGCCTGACCGGCCTCGACGAGATCGAGATCCCCGGCTTTGAAGAAGGCGAATCCAGCCAAAACGCCATCCGCGCCGCGATCGGCACGCCGACGCCCGATCGCCTGCGCATGGTCGCCCAGGCGCTGCGGCAGGGCATGAGCGAAGCCGAAGTCCACGAGGGCTGCAAGATCGACCCCTGGTTCATCGCCGAGCTGAAGGCGATCGTCGAGATGGAGGCCCGCATCCGCGAGCACGGCCTGCCTGATGATGCCGCAAACCTGCGCATGTTGAAGGCCATGGGCTTTTCCGACGCGCGCCTGGCGACGCTAACCGGCAAGCGCCCGAAGGAAGTCGCCGAATTCCGCAACAGCCTGAACGTCCGCCCTGTCTTCAAGCGCATCGATACCTGTGCGGCTGAGTTCGCCTCGCCAACCGCCTATATGTATTCGACCTATGAGACGCCTTTTGTCGGCACCGCCCGCTCCGAGGCTGAAGTGTCGGACCGCAAGAAGGTTGTCATCCTCGGCGGCGGCCCGAACCGCATCGGCCAAGGCATCGAGTTCGACTATTGCTGCTGCCACGCCGCCTTCGCGCTGAAGGACGCGGGTTATGAAGCGATCATGATCAACTGCAACCCGGAAACCGTCTCGACCGACTACGACACGTCGGACCGCCTCTATTTCGAGCCGCTGACCGCCGAGGACGTGATCGAGATCCTGCGGGCAGAACAGGAAAAGGGTGAAGTCGTTGGCGTCATCGTCCAGTTCGGCGGCCAGACGCCGCTGAAGCTTGCCGAGGCGCTGGAAAAGAACGGCATCCCGATCCTCGGCACCGCGCCTGACATGATCGACCTTGCCGAGGACCGCGACCGCTTCCAGAAGCTGTTGATGAAGCTCGACCTCAACCAGCCGAACAACGGCATCGCCTATTCGGTCGAGCAGGCCCGCATGGTCGCCACCGAAATCGGCTTCCCGCTGGTCGTTCGTCCCTCTTACGTGCTTGGCGGCCGCGCCATGCAGATCCTACATTCGGAAGGCCAGTTGCAGAGCTACCTGCTCGATACCGTGCCGGAACTGGTGCCTGAGGATATCAAGCAGCGTTATCCCAACGACAAGACCGGCCAGATAAACACTTTGCTGGGCAAGAACCCGCTGCTCTTCGACAGCTATCTCAGCAACGCCATCGAAGTCGATGTCGACTGCCTCTCCGACGGCACCGACGTCTATGTCGCCGGCATCATGGAGCATATCGAGGAAGCCGGCATCCATTCCGGTGACAGCGCCTGCTCGCTGCCGCCGCGCTCGCTTTCGGTCGAACTGCTCGATGAACTCGAGCGCCAGGCCAAGGCCATGGCCAAGGCGCTCAATGTCGGCGGCCTGATGAACGTCCAGTTCGCCATCAAGGACGGCACCGTCTACGTTCTCGAAGTCAATCCGCGCGCCTCGCGCACCGTGCCCTTCGTCGCCAAGACCATCGGCGCGCCGATTGCCAAGATCGCCGCCCGCGTCATGGCCGGCGAGAAACTCGACGCGACCTTCGCCGCCTATGGGCAAAAGCCCGATCCTCGCAAGCTGAAGCACATCGCCGTCAAGGAAGCCGTCTTCCCCTTCGCCCGTTTCCCCGGCGTCGACACGCTGCTCGGCCCGGAAATGCGATCGACCGGTGAGGTCATCGGCCTCGATACCGATTTTGCGCTGGCCTTTGCCAAGTCGCAGCTCGGTGCCGGCGTCGAGCTGCCGCGTGACGGGACGGTCTTCGTCTCCGTCCGCGACGCGGACAAGCCGCGCGTGCTGCCGGCGATCCGCATTCTCGTCGAGCAGGGTTTCAAAGTGCTGGCGACCGGCGGCACTGCCCGCTTCCTCGGCGAAAACGGCATCACCGCCACCAAGATCAACAAGGTGCTCGAAGGCCGTCCACACATCGAGGACGCGATCCGCAACCGCCAGGTCCAGCTCGTCATCAACACCACCGATGGCAACAAGGCGATCTCCGACTCCAAGTCGCTGCGCCGTGCGACGCTGATGCAAAAGGTGCCCTACTACACGACGATGGCAGGCGCAGAGGCCGCCGCCCAGGCGATCAAGGCGCTGAAAGCCGGCAATCTGGAAGTGCGCCCGCTGCAGAGCTACTTCGCCTGAAATAATGCAGCGTTACCGCTCGATGAGCGGTGACGCTGCCCGCCGTTCAATCATCGCCTGCTGCATAATTCCTTAAATCGGAATCGATTTATCCAGCCGCTGCTATAAGCCGCTGGACTTTCAGCATATCTTCTCGAAATCGCACCATTTCTTCCGCTTTCAGCCGCTCGTCGGGAATACGTAGCAGATAGGATGGATGCACCGTCACGAAGAGCGTGCGCCTTTCGTCGATCGCGATCGCCTTGCCCCTGACATCCTGCAGCCGCTGCTTCGTATCGGTCAGCGCTGCAAGCGCCGTCGCCCCCATGGCGACGACCAGCTTCGGCTTGACCAGCGCCATCTCCAGATCGAGCCACCAGCGGCAATGCTTCACCTCTCCCATATTGGGCTTCTGATGGATGCGACGCTTGCCGCGCGACTCATATTTGAAATGCTTCACGGCATTGGTGACGTAAAGCGTTGAGCGGTCGATGCCCGCTTCAGTGATCACCTGGTCCAGCAGCCTGCCGGCGGGACCGATGAAGGGGCGCCCTCCAATATCCTCTTGGTCACCTGGCTGCTCGCCGACGAACATCACCTCTGCATCGCCCGGTCCCTCACCGAAAACGGTTTGCGTGGCCTTTGCATGAAGCGGGCAGCGGGTGCAGGCGGCAGCTTCCGCTCGCAGTGCTTCCAGCGTGCCCGCCGGCGCTTCGGGTTCAGCTGGGATGCTGCGCGCGGCTTCCTGCAGGCGATCGTGAAAAGGCAACGACTGGGTCGCCTCCCGTGCGGCCATGGCCCGCACCTTGCTCTCCGCCGATGCGATCAGCCCAGGGATGAGATCGGCTTCCGGCAGGTTCTTCCAGTATTTTTTCGGCATCTCCGCCTGCATCGCCTTCAGCTTCAACCGCGCCGGATTGAAAATGCTGGCGTAGTAGGTGCGCCAAAGGTCATCGGTAGCATCGGTGAGATTAGGTTTTTCGCACGGTTCGTCGCTCATCGTCAGCCGCTCGCCGTCCCAGGCGGCCGACCCCTTGGGCGTCGCAATCAGCCAGTCCATGTCGGTGAATCGCCGTTGGAAGAAGGGCGCTGTGCGCCTGACGATATGGTGATCCGGCTCGAACCAGGCGAGGAATTTTCGACGGCCTGCCGACACCGCACCAACCTCCTTGAAGCGGACGAAGGCCGTCATCTTGTGCGCGTCGCGCCGAACGTTTTTCGCCATCAGCCTGGCACGGGCGACGTCCTCGTCGGAGGTCACTTCAAGCAATTGCCGGTCGAGTTGCAGCCGCCAGAGCAGACGGTAAAGCAGGGAAAAGCGCGCCGGGTCGGAATGGCAGAGAACTGTCTCTGCCAGCTCGATGAAGGTGGGCGGCACTGTCATCGGCTTGCGTGCTGCGGCAGACGCAGGCGGCATGGCGTCGTGTTGAAACGCAAAACCCGGCTCAGCGCGTTTTTCGCGCCACTCGATCTCCTCCGGCAGGATGCCGGCGACCGCGAAGGCGCGCGCGGCGTCACGCCATTCGGCAAGCTCCCCGCGTCCTGCCAGCACGACCCGGCGCATCACAGCAACGACAATTGTTCGGGTTGCGGTTCGAACATGGCGCGAAGGTCGGGGCGGTCGATCAATCGGCGCGGCGACCAGCCTTCCGCCGAGATGAAGGACTGAACCTTCTTGATCGAAACGCCGAGCCGCTGGAGATCGTCGAGCCGCAACCGGCGAAAACGCCGCGCCGAAACGATCGATTTGACTGTCTTGGTGCCGAGACCGGGCACACGCAGCAACCGCTCGCGCTCGGCCTTGTTGATATCGACGGGAAATTCGGCCCGGTTGGCGAGCGCCCAGGCAAGTTTGGGATCGAGGCTGAGATCGAGCATGCCTCCCGCCTGGTTCGCGGTGATCTCGTCGATGCCGAAACCGTAGAATCGATAGAGCCAGTCGGCCTGATAGAGCCGGTGCTCGCGCATCAACGGCGGCTTGATTAGCGGCAGATTTTTCGACGAGTCCGGGATCGGGCTGAAGGCGGAATAATAGACGCGCTTCAGGCCGTAGCTGCTGTAAAGCCGGCCGCTGGTCGCAAGGATCGTTGCGTCGTTCGCGCCATCGGCGCCGACGATCATTTGCGTGCTCTGACCGGCCGGCACAAAACGGTGACGCTTCTTCGTCCGCAGCGTCGGTTCGCCCGCGGCCTCGATCTTCAGCCTCAGATCCCCCATCGATCGCCTGATATTGGCAGGCTTCTTTTCCGGCGCAAAGCGTGTGATGCCGTTATCCGTCGGCAATTCGATATTCAGCGACAGCCTGTCTGCATGAAGCCCCGCTTCCTCGATCAGACGCGGTGAGGCCTCAGGGATAGACTTCAGATGGATATAGCCGCGGAAATTGTGGCTCACACGCAGTTCGCGAACGATGCGGACCATCTCTTCCATCGTGTAATCGGACGACCGAATGATGCCGGAGGAAAGGAACAGGCCTTCGATATAGTTGCGGCGGTAGAATTCCAGCGTCAGCCAGATGACCTCCTCCGGTGTAAAGCGCGCCCGTTCGACATTGCTCGACGAGCGATTGACGCAATAGGCACAGTCGTAGATGCAGAAATTGGTCAGCAGTATTTTCAGAAGCGAAATGCACCGCCCGTCCGGGGCATAGGCATGACAGATGCCGGATCCCTCGGTCGAACCGAGCCCGCCGCTTGCCCGGGAATCACGTTTCACCGTGCCGCTGGAAGCGCAGGAAGCGTCATATTTCGCGGCATCGGAAAGGATGGCCAAGCGTTCTGTGAGCGACTTCTTCATTAGTATGTTCACTATATGTTCTTATAGATAGAGTCAATCAGGGCGATGTGATTTCTGCCCATTTTAAAGCCGCACCACCCGATATCGGGGCGGGCCGCGTTTCTTTTATGCGAATTTTCTGGAAATCGGCCTTGGCGATCTGCTATAAGCGTCCGACTAAGATTGTGGCACGGTTCCGAAGCTCCCCTTCGGGACCTGTTTTCTTTTGTGTTCGCCGCTGATTGTGCGGATACGAGGATTGAAGGACAGAAAAATGGTTGAAAAGGTACCGATGACACCGGGCGGTTTCGTCAAGCTGCAGGAAGAGCTGCGCTGGCGTCAGCAGGAGGAGCGCCC
>NZ_VSZV01000007.1:0-359 GCF_008919455.1 Rhizobium sp. PEPV16 | reverse complement strand
CGCGAGGCGATGGCGGCCTTCGGCAAGGACGAGGTCTATCTGGAAAAGCTCGTCGAGCGCGCCCGCCATGTCGAAAGCCAGGTTCTCGGCGATACGCACGGCAATGTCGTACATCTCTTCGAGCGTGACTGCTCGATCCAGCGCCGCAACCAAAAGGTCGTCGAGCGCGCGCCGGCGCCCTACCTCTCTGAGGCGCAGCGCCAGGAACTCGCCGCCTATTCGCTGAAGATCGCGGCGGCGACCGATTATATCGGCGCCGGCACCGTCGAATATCTGATGGATGCCGATACCGGCAAATTCTACTTCATCGAAGTCAATCCGCGCATCCAGGTCGAGCATACGGTGACCGAAGTCGTCAC
>NZ_VSZV01000017.1:0-633 GCF_008919455.1 Rhizobium sp. PEPV16 | reverse complement strand
CCTTCGCCCATCGAATCGAAGGTGCCGTCCGAGCCGCACATGCAGACATTGGCGGTAACCATCAGGTTGCAGAAGGCGTTGGCCTGATTGGTGAAGCGCCAGGCGTCGCGGATCGGCGCCGTGTAGCCGGCCGTGCGGATCATGATTTCGGCGCCCTTATAGGCGCATTCGCGCGCCATTTCCGGGAACATGCCGTCATGGCAGATGATCAGCGCGAGCTTGGCGCCCCGTGGGCCCTCGATGACGGGGATGCCAAGATCGCCGGGCTCCCACGGCTCGACGGGGATCCAGGGATGCATCTTGCGGTAATAGAGCTTCAGCTCGCCCTGGTCGTCGATGACGATGCCGGAATTATAGGGCATGCCACCGGGATTGAGCTCCATGATCGAGAAGCAGCCCCAGATCCGGTTGTCCCTGCAAGCCCGCTTGAAAGCCGCGACCTCCGGCCCGTCGAGCGTGCACATGATCTCCGGATTGATGTCCATGGAGAGGCCGTGCAGCGCGTATTCGGGAAAGATGACGAGGTCCATGCCCGGCTGGTTGCGCCGCGCCTTGGCCACCAGATCGACGATCACCTGCGTCTGTTTCGCCAAGTCCGCTTTGGTGACGGTCACCGGCAGCTGGAGCTGAACG
>NZ_VSZV01000203.1:11626-12620 GCF_008919455.1 Rhizobium sp. PEPV16 | reverse complement strand
GACGGATTTGCCGCCCGCCCAACCGAGCTCGATCGGCTCGGGCTCCTCGGTCTCGAACAGGTGCTTGCGGAAATCGTAGATCTCCTCGGGCGTCTGCGTGCCGTCGTAGCGACCGAGCTCATAATTGCGGCGGATGACGTCGATGAAGGGCCGGCCGTCGAAGGGATCGTCGAGTGGCAGCTCCCAGATGCCGTAGAACTCGTCGTTGACGTAGAGGATCCGGTGGTCGTTATCGAGGATCAGCACGCCGACCGGCAACGAGCGTAGGATATTCTCGATATCCCGGTGCAGCACCTCTTTGTGTTTCTGCGCCTCGATCAGCGCCTTCTCTCGTTCCTTGAGTGGCGAGATGTCCGAAAAGGAGCCGACGACATAGGGCCGACCATCCGCTGTCACGACGCGATTGACGCGCGAGAGGACGGAATAGATATGGCCGTCCTTGCTCGGCAGCAGGCTTTCGATCTCCTTCGACCTGCCTCCCTGCAACGCCAGCAGGTTTTCCTGGTAGATCGCCTCGCCCCCGTCCGGACCGAACATTTCGTGTTCGGTCATCCCAAGGACCCGGGAACGGCTATGGCCGCTGAAGGTCTCGTAATATTGATTGGCGTAGACGAGGCGATGCTTGTCATCGCGCACGAAGGCTGCGACCGGGAGGTCCTCCAGGATGGTCCGCAGCAGGTCGAGCTCATTGACGCTCTCGTGCCAGGCCGTGTCGCTGACAGCCGCAGGCTTTGCGCCGTTGCGATAGGCGGCGTTGACGACCAGTGGCCGGCCATCTTCGGCAAAGATGCCGATCGGCTGGTCGAGCTGTTCCAGCGCCTCGCGCACGCGGGCGAAATCGGCGGCGACACCGGTGTCGCTAGTAATCCGAGGGTCGCCAGCGATCCCAGGGTCGCCCATCGCCTGGCGCGTCGGTTCGCGCACTTCGAACATGCCGAGCACGTAGGCCCGATCCGGCGATGGTGAGAAGCTTTCGATCTGGATGCGTTCATGA
>NZ_VSZV01000203.1:9937-11469 GCF_008919455.1 Rhizobium sp. PEPV16 | reverse complement strand
AATCGGAGATCTCGCGGCCTAGAAAACGGGCATAGGCCTCGTTGACGGCGATATAACGCAGCTCGCTGTTCTTGACATAGGCCGGGGTATCCAGATCAGCGATCCGGCGGCAAGCCAACTCCAGAAGTTCCCCGGCTGATTTCAAAAAATATCGCTCCCGCAACAAATGAAATATCGACTACAAAAACTATAACGCCAAGGCTTTTAACAAGGTTTTAACCATAAAATTCGACAGCGGAATTTTAGGAGCCAGCTCACCAAGCTGAAGACAATTTGAGATTACCAGCCCGGCTTGCACGAGACTGAAAGGTCGCGCGCGATAAATCCTTTCGGCGTCGGGGATCCATTGAAATCATGACGAAAATTTAATGCCGAAACCGCTTGCGCGGCCATTGCGCCGCCGCGATCCGGGCCGAGTCTTCGGCATGGCTTTATGGAAGCCATGCCCATGAAAGGAAAATACCATGTCCGTTCTTCATAAGACCATGGCGACGGGCCTGATTGCGCTGACCTTTGCCGGCGCCTCGCTCGCCACCGCCACCACCGCCGATGCCCGTCCACGCGATGCCTTCTGGGGCGGCCTTGCCGCTGGCGTCGTCGGCGGCGCGCTGCTGTCGGAGGCTGCCCGTCCCGCTTACCCGGCCTATCCCGCCTATCCCGCTTACCGCCCCTACCCCGTTTACCGGACCTATTACCGGCCGGACTATTGCCACTTCGAATGGTTGCACGACGATTGGGGCAATCCCTATCGCGTCAAAGTCTGCCAGCGATAACAGAAACCGCATCCGGCGCCGCTTGCCTCCCTGCGGCGCCGACCCAGTGCCCTCAACGACGACCAAATGAAACTGGCGGATTTTCAACCGTTACGGAGAAAGCTCCTCCAGTACGCGGTCCTTGGTTTCTACCGCAAATAACATCGTGATGATTGCACCGACGATCAGGATGGCTGCGAAGCTCGCAAAGACATACTGGATGCCCATGGAAGACATCACCGTGCCGACGAGGATCGGGCCGGCCGATGATCCCAGGCGAAGCCAGGCACTGCCGGTTCCAGTTCCCAATGCCCTGAGGCGCGTCGGGTAGATCTCTGCCGAGTACAGGTAAAGGGAGAATGTGACGGTCTGGACGATCGCATAAGCGAGGCCGGCTAGAACCAAAACCTGGATGGGAGAGGTCGCGCCGAGCCATGCGAGAACCAGCAGCGGCACGGGAGCGAGAAGCAGCGCCCCCGTGTACCAGCGCTTGCGTCCCACTTTGTCGATGAGCAGCGCACAGATGACAGCAGCAATCACGCCGCCGACCGACGTCAGGAAACCATAGAAGATGCTGGTTTGAAGCGGCAGGTTGAAGACCTGTCGATACAGGGTTGGCAGCCAGGTGATCGTACCGTTGGCGACCGTATAGGCGGTGAACCACATGGCCCAGATGGAAAGCGTCCGCTTCAAGTAGACGCCCTGGAAGAGCTCGCGCCAGTCCGACTTGCGGTGCAACGGCGCTTGGATGAGCTTCGGTTCGGGCAATTCGTGGCCGGC
>NZ_VSZV01000203.1:0-9918 GCF_008919455.1 Rhizobium sp. PEPV16 | reverse complement strand
CATAGCGGCCGTTGGCAGCTAGCCAACGCGGTGATTCCTTTAGGAACCAGCGCAGAGGAACCATGATGATTGCGGGAACGAGACCGACGACGAACATCGCCTTCCAGCCGTAAACCGGTACCATGAAGTAGCCGATCAGCCCGGCGCCGACGAGGCCCAGCAGGAACATGACCTCATAGAGGAGGAAGAACTTGCCGCGCCCCTTTGATCCGATCAACTCATTGATATAGGCGCTGGCGACCGGAACCTCGCCGCCGGTGCCGATCCCCTGGACGAAACGGAAGGCCATCATCATGCCGGCCCCGGCAGCAAACAGGCATGCGACATCCATGCTGACGAAGAGCAGGATGGTGAATAGGAGAACTTTCAGCCGGCCGATCTTCTCGGCGAGCCAGCCAAACAGGATCGCACCGATCAACTGTCCCAGATAGCCCATCGACAGGATCATGCCGGTCTGTGAGGGCGTCAGGCCCCACTCGCGAACAAGGACGGGCATGGCATAAGCGATGGCGATGACCGTGTAGCCGTCGAAGAACGTTGCGGCGCCGACAATATTGCGCGCCCAGAATACCTCGCGGGTGATGGGAAGGCGCTCCAGACGAGCGCTGATTTCGGCCTGATGATCAGCGGCATTCGCCGTCTCAGCCGGCATAGGCTGCATGACATTCATTGGTTCCTCCTTCTCGCCCCGTGGCCTACCACTCTCCCGGCCAGGGGCGCTCCTGCTTGATGATTGCTACTGCGCGTCAGTTCGTCCTGTCGGAGCAATGGCCTTCAAAGACGTTCAAGTCTGCCTCGGCGGTTTCCATGGTTTCCTCCTCCTTTCGAAATGCGCCCCCGCGACCTGCGCAGGGGCGTCAAAGAGGTCACTCGGCAGCCAGCATCTGGCCAACGCGGCCAATACCGGCGGCGTCGAAGGCAGCAAAGATCTCTGCTTCGGCCTTTTCGCCAAGGTTCTTCAGCGGCTCGCGGATCGTAGCGTGGTCAAGGATACCGCGGTGCACGAGGCCGAGTTTCAGGGCCACGGTGCCTTCCATATGAGAGCCGCGATGATAGACGGCACGCGTCACCGGAAGAAGGCGCTCGAAGATCTTGCGCGCTTCCGGATAGTCCTGCGCCTTGCCAGCTTTGATCAGGTCGATCAGCAGCTCGGGCGCGATATTGCCATAACCGACGAGCAGACCGTCGACATCGAACATGGTTGGCAGCAGCCATTCATCATGGCAGCTCAGAACCTGCAGCTTTGGATTGGCTTTCTTCAGCTCCGGAATTTCGACATACCAGCGCTTCATATTGCGCACGCCGTTCTTGGTGGCGACGACGCCTTCCTGTGTGGCAATCGCAAGCTGCGTATCGAGATCGTATGATGCCTTGGTGGCGTCGGGATATTGGAACAGGATGCACTGGAGGCCAGACTCCTGCCAGATTGCCTTGTAGCGATCCTGAGGCGCTCCCTTCTGAAAGCCGAAACGCAGCCAGCCGTGGTTCGGATAGACGAGTGCGCCGGTGGCACCGGCAGCCTTGCATTTCCTGGCCTCTTCAGCAGCGACCTTCGTGCCTTCACCGGTAATCCCGGCAATGATCGGAACGGCACCGTCGACCGCTTCAACATAGGTGCGGATGAGAGCGAGGCGCTCCTCTTCCGTGAGGAAAGTGCCCTCGCCGGCATGGCCGAGGATGACGAGGCTTTTGACGCCTTCCATCGAGACCAGCCATTTGGCGAGCTTGGCGTTGGCTTTGTGATCAACTTCACCGTCGCGGGTGAAAGCGGTAACGGGGGCCGGGCTCAGCCCGCGCATATCCATCGGCTGCATATTGGTCTCCTCCTTCGTGCAATCGCGGTTTGCTCGCGACCGCTATAGGATCGTTTACGGGAACGTTCCCACTATCGTTCTCGAATTCTCTGGAGTCAATATCTTTTTTGGTGCATTCTGAGAATGGCGGCGGCCGATTGCCGACTCGAATGGAAAAGGCTCAATGAATTCAAAGACGGATGAAGTTCCGGGACAGACCCGCGTCACTATTCACGGCGTCGCTGCCGCAGCCGGTGTCTCCAAGTCTACCGTGTCCCGCATTCTCGACGAAAGGCTTCCCCGCTCCGACAGCGAGACCGCGCGTCGCGTGCGCAAGGTTGCCGAAGAGCTGGGATACGTTCGGGACGTTTCCGCAGCGAGCCTTAGGCGCGGCAACACAATGACAATCGGGGTGATCGTGCCCAGGTTGACGGATACGGTCATGGCCATGCTTTACGAAGCACTGGCCAAGGCCTGCAGCCGTAGTGGCCGCTTCGCGATTGTCGCAACGACCGACGACAAGCCAAAGGCAGACCGGCTTGCGGCCGAGTCTCTGCTGAAGCGCGGTGTCGATGGTCTGATTCTTTCGACAGCGCGGGAAGACGATGACTTTCCGGACGAGCTGGCAAAACGCGGTATTCCCTATGTCCTGGCGCTCCGGACGGATGGCCACAGCCTCTCGTCGGTCGGCGACGACAGGCTCGGCGGGTACCTCGCGGCCCGCCACCTCCTCGATCTCGGCCATCGCAGAATTGGCGTTATTGCCGGTCCATCCTATGCCTCCAGTTCGCGGGGCCGAGTGGAGGGTTTCCGCCACGCCCTGGAAGAAGCTGGATTGAAGGCAGACCCCTCATACATCATTCCCTCGACATTCGGCATCGAGTCCGGTGCGGTAGCCGTCGAAACCCTGATGCATCTTAGTCCGCGCCCAACCGCTGTTTTCGCCGTCAACGACAATACTGCCATCGGCGCCTTGTCGGGACTGACGAAACTTGGCCTTTCCGTGCCGCAGGACATCTCGATCGTAGGCTATAACGACATTCCGATTGTCAGCCACCTCCCCACGCCGCTGACGACGTTGCGGGTGCCGTTCGAGCAAATTGCATCAAACGCCCTTGATCTTCTTGCCGGTGACAACAGTCCTGGCGACGAGCGTATTCGGATCTCGGCCCCAACCCTCATTCCAAGGAAATCGACGGCACCGATACGCTAAAGCTCGCGCCACGCGCACACCCCCACTATCTGCACACGATTGCTCGAGTGGGTGCGATCACTCTATTCTCCGATTGCAAATCGCCAGATGTTTCGCAGACCATGCTGCCCTCATGCGGCCGAGCATGCGGCCGGCATGCGGCGGTCGCATAAAGAGGAAGGACCAGCATGCCGGAACCGCTCAAGAACTTGCTGCATGAAACATTGGTCGCCGATATGGCCGATCGCATTGCCGCCAACGCGCCGATCTTCGACAGAAACCGCTTCGTGATGTTGGCGACCGACGGCCTCGGAGCGCTGGAGCTCATGGAGCGCTCCGCCCTGATCCGCGACGCGCTGTTTGCCACGCTTCCCGGTGATTTCCGGGAGGCCGCAGCTATTCTCAAGGCCAGCCTGCCCGCCGCCGGCAGGCCGGGGCTCTCCGGCTGGATGCTGCTGCCGGTCAATCAGTTCATCGCCGCACGCGGCCTTGATCATTTCGATCTCGGCCTCGATCTCCTGAAGGCGCTGACGCCGCATTTCACCGCCGAATTCGGCATCCGCCCCTTTATCCACCGCGACCAGCAGCGCGCGCTGGCGATCATTTCCGGCTGGGTCGACGATCCCGACCAGCATGTGCGCCGGCTGGCGAGCGAGGGAACCCGGCCGCGCCTGCCCTGGGCGATGCGCCTGCCGCAGCTCGTCAAGGATCCGGCGCCAATCCTGCCCATCTTGATCGCGCTGATGGATGATCCGGAGGATTATGTGCGCCGCTCCGTGGCCAACAGCCTGAACGACGTCGCCAAGGACCATCCGGATCTGGTCGCCGCCTTCATCGCCAGTCATATCGAAGGCGCTTCGCCCGAACGCCGGTGGCTGCTGAAACATGCCTCGCGCACGCTGCTGAAGAACGGCCACGCACAGGCGCTCGCCAATTTCGGCTTCGCCGCCAGCGATTCGCTCGAGTGCGAACTGCGGCTCGTAAACGCCGAGGTGATGTTCGGCGAAGGGCTGGATTTCGAAATCCGCGTGACGAATGCAGGCGAGCGAGCGCAGTCGCTGATGATCGACTACGCCGTTCACCATGTGAAGAGCGACGGTTCGCTCTCACCCAAGGTCTTCAAGTGCAAGGCGATAATGCTCGCTCCGGGGCAAAGCCATACAATTGAGCGTCGCCACGCCATGCGGCCGATCACGACGCGGCGCTATTATCCAGGCGAACATCGCATCGCCATCCTCGTCAACGGCGCAGAAACCGCATCGCAAAGCTTCGTCCTCGTCATGCCCTCACCTGACCAAGGCTGAGGCTTTCTTGTGCACCGCACTTGACTTTCCACGCGAACTAGCCCAAATGCGGGTCAGCTTTCACCCTTCCGGCCGCCGCGTGAGCGTGCCCCTGCTGAAAAATACAGATGCAGGAAGAAGGGACAAAAGCGCATTTCGATAGAGCGCCGCACTCCCATGAGCGGCCAGAAGCGCTGGAAAGCTTTTTCCAACTCACAAGTTCCCACTTCACGCGGGGTTCTTGACGCCAGAATGAAACCGGATCGCATGGTGCGTTCCGGCGATAGTCATTGTGGCGCCCCGAAAGGTTATACCTTGACTAATTTTGAATCGCTTGGTGTCTCCAAGCCGATCGTCGCTACTTTGTTCCAGCTCGGCATCGAAACGCCGACGCCGATCCAGGAACATGCCATTCCTCTCCTCCTTGAAGGCCGCGACCTGATCGGCCTTGCCCAGACCGGCACTGGCAAGACGGCTGCTTTCGGCCTGCCGCTGATCGAAAAGCTGCTTGCCGACGAACGGCGCCCCGACAACCGCACGACGCGCACGCTGATCCTTGCGCCGACCCGCGAACTGGTGAACCAGATCGCCGAGAGCCTGAAGAAGTTCATCCGCAAGTCGTCGCTGCGCATCAATGTCGTCGTCGGCGGCGTCTCGATCAACAAGCAGCAGCTTCAGCTTGAAAAGGGCACCGACATTCTCGTCGCCACGCCCGGCCGCCTGCTCGACCTCATCAATCGCCGCGCGATCACGCTGACTGCGGTTCGCTATCTCGTGCTCGACGAAGCCGATCAGATGCTCGACCTCGGCTTCGTGCATGATCTTCGCAAGATCGCCAAGATGGTGCCGAAAAAGCGCCAGACCATGCTCTTCTCGGCCACCATGCCGAAGGCGATTGCCGATCTCGCCGGCGAATATCTCGTCGATCCCGTCAAGGTCGAAGTCACGCCTCCAGGTAAGGCTGCCGACAAGGTCGAGCAGTACGTTCATTTCGTCGCCGGCAAGAACGACAAGACGGAGCTGCTCCGCAAGTCGCTGACCGAAAACCCCGATGGCCGCGCCATGGTCTTCCTGCGCACCAAGCACGGTGCCGAGAAGCTGATGAAGCATCTCGAAAACATCGGCTATTCCGTCGCCTCGATCCACGGCAACAAGAGCCAGGGTCAGCGCGAGCGGGCGCTGAAGGCCTTCCGCGACGGCAGCATCAAGACGCTGATCGCCACCGACGTCGCCGCCCGCGGCATCGACATTCCGGCCGTCAGCCACGTCTACAACTACGACCTGCCTGAAGTGCCTGACGCCTATGTCCATCGCATCGGCCGTACGGCGCGTGCCGGTCGCGACGGTATCGCCATCGCCTTCTGCGCCCCTGACGAAGCCAAACTGCTGCGTGATATCGAACGCCTGATGGGCATCGACATCACTGTCGCAAGCGGCGAAGCGCCGGCAAACGTCAGCGGCGGACCCCGTCGCGCCAACGGCAACGGCAACAACCGCAATCGCAATGGCGGCCAGGGTCGCGAAGGCCAGGGTCGTGGCGAAGGCCGTGGCGACCAGAACCGCTCCGAGCATCGCGGCAGCCGTCAGGAACGCCGCCCGCGCCGCGAAGGTGAAGGCAGCGAAGTCCGCGCCAGCGGCGAGGAGCGTCGTCCGCGTCCGGAGCGCCCGACCAGCCGCAACGAGGACTTCCGCGGTCAGCGCCGCGGTGAAGCGACCCCGGATCTCGGCCCCGACAACGATCTGGCCTCGACCTCCGATTTCCGCGCCTCTGCAAAGCCGCAGCGTCCGGCCCATCACGGCGCCCATGCCAACGGTGAGCCGAGCGGTCATCACCGCGGCAACAGCCGCCATGCCCACGGCCGCCCGGCCCGCAAGCATGGCGAGGACCGCGGCCCGCAGCAGGCCCAGGCCGGCGAACCGCGCCGCGACGGCAACAGTGGCAACCGTCGCGGTGGCTCCGGCTCCCGCAGCGGTGGCGGCCAGCGCCGCGAACGCGCCTGATCGCCGAACGATTGAAAAGCAGAAAGGCCGGGGATATCTCCGGCCTTTTTATTATCACGCCTCCGCAGGCCTTTGCTCGCTGAACGCCTTGCGGTTCGTGAGATAGACGCCTGTCACGACGACCACGGTGCCGACGATCAGCGGCAGGGTCAGCGGTTCCCCGAAGGCGATGAAGGCTTCGAGAGCAACCGCCGGCGGCATCAGGTACATCAGCGAGGCGGCGCGTGACACCTGACCCCGGCGGATCAGATAGAGCAGCAGTCCGACGCCGCCCATCGACAGGCCGAAGACCGACCAGGCCAGCGCGCCATAGGCCTGCGCAGCGCCGTCGAAATGCTGATGCTCGAAGATCAGCGAAAGCGGCAGGGTGAGGATCAGCGCGCCGATATATTGCAAAGTCGCGATGGTTCTGAGGTCGCCGGATTGCAGGTGTTTCTTCTGATAGAGCGTGCCGTAGGTGACGGACGCCATGGCGACGAGGTTGATCGCCAGCGGCAGGGCGGCATGCGTGAGGTCGGCGGTCGCCGGATCGAGCAGCTTCGGCGAAATGGCGATGGC
This sequence comes from Rhizobium sp. PEPV16, assembly GCF_008919455.1. Lineage (NCBI taxonomy): Bacteria > Pseudomonadati > Pseudomonadota > Alphaproteobacteria > Hyphomicrobiales > Rhizobiaceae > Rhizobium > Rhizobium sp. PEPV16. The sequence continues at coordinate 3,091 of NZ_VSZV01000203.1, read as the reverse complement.
AATGCCGATGAAGCCGAGGGCAAGGCCGAGTTTCTGAGCCTGCTGCAGCCGCTCGCCGATGAGGAAGGGAGCGGCGATCGCCGTCAACAGCGGCTGCAGCGCCGCGATGATGCCCGATATGCCGGCCGGCACGCCATTGGCGATCGCCCACCAGAGACCGGCGAGATAGAAACCATGCAGGAAGAAGCCGGAATAGACGGCGCGCAGCGCCGTCCCCCGGCTCGGCCATTGCGCCTGCACCACAAGGCAGAGCGCCAAGAAGGCCGCCGCCGACAGCGCGTAGCGTATCGAAAGAAAGGTGAAGGGTTCGGAATGCAGCGAGGCGTATTTCGCCACCACCCAGCCCGTGGACCAGAGCAGGACGAAGACGGCGGGGGCTAGGCGATCGAGGGACATGGAGCGGCTCGGGAGAGAAGAGGTTGCCGTGCTGATAGCCCCACCCAGCCGTCGCCGTCAAAGGCGAAGCGTTGATGCTTATCTGAAATTTCGCTGATGGCAGTGGTCACCAGTGGCGGTCGCCAGCTGTTACCCGCGCATGACCATATTCGACCGCCTACAACGCCGCGCGTCTCTTCGAGAGGCGCAAAGGACGTTGTAGCACTTTGATTGCTGCATAATTTCACCCTTAAAGCGGAGTCGATTTAAGTGTGAAATTATGCAGTAGGCCGAACGAAAAGCGGTCACATGCTCAGATTTTGCGCAGACACCTTGGATGAATATCCGCCATGCCGCAGCGCATCACTTTAAATGCCCAGATTTTCACCCGTTTCCCGCAGCGCAAAATCTTTTCCCGAACTGCGCATGGTTCTTGCATTGCCATTTGCGTTGTATTCAAATGAAGAAAAAGGGGAGCCGCGCTTTTGGCATTTGATGAAATGATTACCGGGGACGAAAGCCCTCGCCCGCCTTACGACAAATACTTCGAGTGGTACAACAGCCAAGACCGGGCGCATCTGATTGCCAAATCCCGCGATGCGGAAAACATCTTCCGGAAGACCGGCATCACCTTCGCAGTCTACGGCCATGCCGACAGTTCCGAAAAACTCATCCCCTTCGACATCATTCCCCGCATCATCTCCGCACGCGAATGGCGCAAGCTCGCCCAAGGCATCGAGCAGCGGGTGATCGCGCTTAACGCCTTTCTCGACGATATCTACCATAAGCAGGAGATCATCCGCGCCGGCCGCGTTCCGCGTGAACTGATCGAGAACAACGTCACCTTCATCCCCGAAATGATCGGCTTCCGGCCGCCCGGCGGCGTCTATACCCACATCGTCGGCACCGACATCGTGCGCACCGGCGAAGACCAGTTTTACGTGCTGGAGGATAATGCCCGCACACCCTCCGGCGTCAGCTACATGCTGGAAAACCGGGAAACCATGATGCAGATGTTCCCTGAGCTCTTTCACGAGAACAAGGTGCAGCGTGTCGAGGATTATCCCTATCTGCTGCGTCAAAGCCTCGCCTCGCTGGCGCCTCCCGGCTGCAAGGGCAAACCGCGTGTCGCCGTGCTGACGCCGGGCATCTACAATTCCGCCTATTACGAGCATTCGTTCCTCGCCGACATGATGGGCGTCGAGCTGGTCGAGGGCGCGGATCTGCGCGTCATCGACGGCAAGGTGAAGATGAGGACGACACGCGGTTACGAAGCGATCGACGTGCTCTACCGCCGCGTCGACGACGACTTCCTCGATCCCCTGACCTTCCGGTCCGATTCCGCGCTCGGCATTCCCGGCATCATGGATGTTTACCGCTCCGGCAACATCACCATCGCCAATGCGCCGGGCACCGGCATTTGCGACGACAAGGCGATCTATTCCTATATGCCCGAGATCGTCGAATTCTATACCGGCCGCAAGGCGCTGCTCGAAAACGTGCCGACCTGGCGCTGCTCGGAAGCTGACAGCCTGAAATATGTGCTGGAACACCTGGAAGACCTCGTCGTCAAGGAGGTGCACGGCTCCGGCGGCTACGGCATGCTGGTCGGCCCGACGGCATCGAAGAAGGAGCGCGCCGATTTCGCTGAGAAGCTGAAAGCCAAGCCGAACAATTACATCGCCCAGCCAACGCTGTCGCTCTCCACCGTGCCGATCCTCGTCAACAAGGGCATCGCGCCGCGCCATGTCGACCTTCGCCCCTATGTGCTTGTATCCGACAAGGTACAGATCATTCCGGGCGGGCTCACCCGCGTGGCGCTGAAGCAGGGCTCGCTGGTGGTCAATTCCAGCCAGGGCGGCGGCACCAAAGACACTTGGGTATTGGAGGACTGATGCTCGGAAGAACAGCAAACGGCCTCTACTGGATGTTTCGTTACATCGAGCGCGCCGAAAATATAGCCCGCCTGATCGATGCCGGGTTGCGCATGTCGCTGACCCGCAGCAGCACTGGCGATGACAATTGGGATGGCGTGCTGCAAAGTGCGGGCGTGCGCGAGGCTTATGACGAAGGCCACAACAAGCTGACCAACGCCGACGCGATCGATTATCTCCTGCGCGATCGCACCAATCCGTCGAGCGTCATGTCTTGCATCGATTCCGGCCGCAACAATGCCCGCATGGTGCGCACGGCGCTGACGCGGGAGACCTGGGAAGCGACCAACGAATGCTGGATCGACCTGAAGTCGCTGCTCGAAAAGCGCGTCAAGGCGGCCGAAATGCCAGAGGTGATCGACGTCATCAAGCGCCGCGCCGGCCTCATCCGCGGCGCCTTCCACGGCTCGACGCTGCGTAACGAGCTCTATAATTTTGCCCGCATCGGCACCTTCATCGAGCGGGCCGACAATACCAGCCGCATCCTCGACGTGAAATATTACGTGCTGCTGCCCTCGGTTTCATCAGTTGGTTCTTCTCTCGACAATGTGCAGTGGGAATCGATCCTGCGCTCGGTCTCGGCGCATCGCGCCTATAGCTGGGCCTATGACGGCGAATACCGGGCGATGAACATCGCCGACTTCCTGACCCTCAATGTCCAGATGCCGCGCTCGCTTGCCTATTGCTACGAGAAGATCGTCAGCAATCTCGGCTATCTCGCCCAGGATTACGAGGCGCGGCTCCCTGCCCACGATACCGCGGATTCAATCCGCACCACGCTG
>NZ_VSZV01000297.1:16066-28690 GCF_008919455.1 Rhizobium sp. PEPV16 | reverse complement strand
CCGCGGCGAATGAGTGACCGGGCCGAGTGTCCCGCTGCGTCATGATCGCTCTCCGTTCCATGACAGCGCCGAGCGTCCTCTTAGACGCGCAGAAGGATGCTGCGCATGGCGGATTTCATTGAAAAAATCGCCTTACTCGGCGGCTTCGAGAAACTGGCTGTTTCGTGAGGATGAGGCAAGAGCCTGAACCCTGGCCTCGGCCTTGGCGATCAGCTGATAGAATTCGTCCTGCGCTTCGACATCCAGCTGAATGACGGCATTGACGTCATCAGGCGTATCGCAAACGCAGGCGACCGCAGAAATCGGACAGATGCCGCCGGGATAACGCCTGCCGGCGCCCGTATAGGCGCGACGTCCCCAACGCTCGGAATAGACCGTCTCTTCCCGCTCAAGCTGCAGGATCGTTCCCTTGCAGGCGGTCACGATAGCCGCCTTGCCGTAGGCGAACCAGTGATAGTTCAGCCTCCGGAGAATATATTTGCCGGTGATATCTTCGCCAGCCAGTTCGGCAGGGTTTTCAATCATTCTAATCATGACGGCTTCCTCAACGTTTAAACAATATCCGTCATGTCTTCGCGCGCAGCAAGTCAAAAAACGCAGCTTTTGGAGACACTTAGTCACAAAGTGTTTCCGATTCTTACATTAACCACGCGCCGAGCACCCCCTTGTTCACACAATTCTTCGTCGAATTTCGCGCAACCTGCTACCGATTTCGTCATTGTCCGAAGTGGCAGTCACGTCAATGTCCCCTTGTGTTTTTCGGCGCGGGCTCGATATGTCTCCCTGATCGGCCCGAAGACCGCGCCGTTTTCATCCCGGGAAGCGGGCGGCTGGTTCGCCGGTTCGCCATGAGCATGATGCCGAAAAGTGTAAGCGGTTTTCGGATGACATCATGCTCTAACTCTTTAATTTAGAACAGGATTCAGGCTTTAGGCCGACCGGACCTAAAATAGTCCTGTTCCAGCAGGAGAGCATCATGGTCGACGCGATCAACCCCATCTCCGCCACCGCTCCGTCCGAACCCACCAAGGTCGGCACCAGCACCTCGATCGGCTCAGAACCCGACAATGCCTGGGTCGCCGCCCGCCAGTCGCAGATCACCGCTGACCAGCTGGCAACGAAGAAGGCCGTGGAGAAGGAGGCCGCAAGTGGTCTCATCCCGCACGCGGATCTGATTGTCGAAAACGAGGAGCATCCGCAAAAGCGGCACGGGCATGCGGCATCGGACGACGGGGAAGAGGCCGGCGACCAGGCGGAACAGCCGGTCTTGTCAGGCGAAAGCGATCGGATCGGCACCCGGAATTTCGACGACGATACGCCCTTCGGCGAGCGCGTCGCCATCATCTGATCGACACGCAGACTGGAAACCGTCCGCGCGATCAATTCGAGCCCGCGAGCTGGGCTTCGATCGCCGCCTTATCGATGACCGACCAGACCTCAACGATCTTGCCGCCGCGAAATTCGTAGATGACGTTCTCAGTGAAGGAAAGGCGCCTGCCGTTCACATCGAGGCCGAGGAATTTTGCCTTCGGCCTGCAATCGAAGCCGAGCCGGCAGGCGATGTATGGCGGATCGCAAAGCAGCATCAGCACCGTGAAATTAAGATCGGGAATCTCATCGAAGTCCCGCTCGAGCATGGCGACGTAACCCGGCAGCCCGAGCCGCCGGCCGTTATGAACCGCATCGTCGCCGACGAACTGCCCGAGATCGGGCCAGTCCTGCCTGTTTAAGCAGGCGATGTAGCCGCGGTATATCTCCGCGAGTTCGGTCTTCGTCACGCGATCGCCCCTGGCTTTAGTTCTGCGGCAGAGATAGCGCCGGGATTTGCACTTGCCAGCGGCCAGCATGCCGCCTCGAGACTTTCAGTTCAAGAGAACTCGCCTGCACGCCCGGCAAGGGCGGCAATGACGGTGCCGGCAAGGGCGGCTCTGAATCTAAACCAGACTAATCCGATCGCTTTGTGATCGCGTCTAATACCGTCGGGACCCGGCGGGCTCTGCCATCCCAATAGCCTGCGAGGCGATCGAAGCTCACGCCGCGCAGGCCTCGCACAAACCGCGGATCTCGATCGTCGTCTTTTCAGGCTTGAACTTCTGCCCGCGCACCCATTCCATAAGCCGGTGGTCGACCTCATGGTCGTGGAACTCCATCACCTGGCCGCAGCTTTCGCAGATGGCGAAGGCGACGATGCCGTGGCTGTGGCAGTCATCGCCCGGATGGGCGCAGGCGACAAAGGAGTTGATGCTTTCGAGCCGGTGCACGACGCCGTATTCAAGGAGCTTCTCCAGCGCCCGATAGACCTGCAGAGGCGCACGAAAACCGTGGTCGCGCAGCTTGTCGAGGATGGTGTAGGCACTGAGCGGCCCTTCGGCCTTTTCGAGCACGTCGAAGACCAGCGACTGGTTCTTGGTCAATTGCGGTGTCGTCATGAGCCTTGTCCTTGCATGACCGCGCGGTGGCGCCTGACGGGAAGCAGGCTGAGAATGAAAAGGATCAGCGCCGCAACCACGATCGAGGGACCGGAGGGCGTGTCGTAGGTGAGCGAGCCGAACAGCCCGCCGACGACGGCCGCCGCCCCGATCAACGAGGCGAGCACTGCCATGATCTCCGGCGTCGGCGAGAAGCGCCGCGCCGCGGCCGCCGGTATAATCAGCAGCGAGGTGATCAGCATGATGCCGACGATCTTCATGGCGATGGCGATGACGACGGCCATCAGCAGCATAAAGAACAGCCGCGCCCGCTCGGGCTTCAGCCCCTCGGCCTCGGCGAGCTCGGCATTGACGGTCGCAGCCAAGAGTGGCCGCCAGAGCCAGGCCATCGCCACGAGCACGAACAGCCCGCCGCCCCAGATCAGCGCGATATCGGTGGTGGAAACGGCGAGGATATCGCCGAACAGGAAGGCAATGAGATCGATCCGCACCCAGCTCATGAAGGCGACCATGACGAGGCCGATCGCAAGGGTCGCATGCGAGAGGATGCCGAGCAGCGCATCGGCCGACAGCGCCTGGCGCTTCTGCAGGAAGAGCAGCAGCACCGACACGAGGGCGGCGACGGCAAAGACAGCCAGCGTCAGGTTGAGTTCGAAAAGCAGTGACAGTGCGACGCCGAGCAGCGCTGAATGGGCAATCGTATCGCCGAAATAAGCCATGCGCCGCCAGATGATGAAGCAGCCGAGCGGCCCCGTCGTCAGCGCCAGGCCGACGCCGGCAAGGATGGCGCGCACGAAGAAATCGTCAAGCATGGCGCTCTCCCGCTTCATGCGCGTGCGGATGGGCATGGTCAGGATGGGCATGGTCAGGATGATCGTGACCATGTTCATGACCATCATGCCCATGCTCATGCGCGTGATGGCCATCGTCGGGGTGACAATGATCAGTGACCGTGCCATCGGCATGTTGCACCCGGCCGTCCGGCAAGTGCGTATGATCGTGGTGATGGCTATAGACGGCAAGCGTCTGCGCCGCCCGGCTGCCGAACAGCTGCACATATTCCGGGCTGCGGCTGACCGACTCTGGCGTGCCGCGGCAGCAGACATGGCCATTGAGGCAGATGACCGTGTCGGTCTCGGCCATGACGACGTGGAGATCGTGCGAAATCAGCAGGATGCCGCAGCCCGTCGCATTGCGGATCGACTTGATCAGATCGTAGAGGGCGATCTCGCCGGAGAAATCGACCCCCTGCACCGGCTCGTCGAGCACCAGCAGATCGGGCTTGCGGGCTATCGCCCGGGCCATCAGCGCCCGCTGGAACTCGCCGCCGGAAAGGTGCTGGACCTCGGCGTCGAGCATATGGGCGATGCCGGCGGATTCGAGCGCCGAGAGCATATCGCGCTCCGGCAGCGGTCCGGTCAGCGTCATCAGCCGGCGCACCGAAAGCGGCAGCGTCCAGTCGATCGACAGCTTCTGCGGGACATAGCCGACCTTGAGACCGGCCTTGCGCTCCACCCTGCCCTCATCAGGCTTCAACACACCGATCGCCGCCTTGGCGCTGGTCGATTTGCCCGAGCCGTTCGGCCCGATCAGCGTGACGATCTCGCCGCGCGAAACGGAAAAATCAACGCCGCGCACCAGCCAGCGGCCATTGCGCAGAACGCCGACATTTTCAAGCGAAACCAGCGGCTCGGCTCTGATACCAGCGGGGATCTTTGCGGGAGAAAGCATCAAATTTTCCGAAAGTGCTGTTGCGTCCTGCTATTGCACACGTTATAGCATAACGCAATTGATGTAATAACATAACATATGCAAATCAAGTGGAGCATGCCGATGAAACGCGCCTTGGGGCCTGCCCTCAAAACGTTGGCCCTTAGAATTCCCGCCACCTTGGCAATCCCGACTCTGGCGATCCCCGCTTTGTTCTTTGCCGGCGCTATCCAGGCAGCCGACGCGCCTGTGGTCGTCACCTCCATCAAGCCGATCCATTCGCTGGTTTCGGCAATCATGCAGGGTGTCGGCGAACCCGAATTGATCGTCGATGGCGCCGCCTCCCCGCATACCTACACTCTAAAGCCATCGAATGCCCGCGCCCTGCAGGACGCCAAGGTGATCTTCTGGGTCGGCCCCGGCCTCGAGGCCTTCCTCGAAAAGCCGCTGCAGGCGTTGGGCCGGGATGCCAACATCGCGGCCCTCGACGACGCGCCTGGTCTCGTCAAGCTGCCCTTCCGCGAAGGCGGCGCCTTCGAGCCGCATGATGACGCCCCGGAGCACGAAAGTGCTTCCGGTCACGAGCATGATAAGGCTGACGCCGCACATGATGCTGATCCCGGGCACGCCAGTGACCACGACGACGACCATGACCACGACCACGGCGCCTTCGACACACATCTGTGGCTCGACCCGATGAATGCCAAGGCCATGGCGGCCATGATCACCACGACACTGGTCGCCGCCGATCCCGCCAATGCTCTGACCTATCAGGGCAACGCCAAGGCGCTGGACGACAGGCTGGATGCGCTCGATACCGAGATCAAGGGCCTGGTCGCGCCCGTCAAGGACAAGCCCTTCATCGTCTTCCACGACGCCTACCAGTATTTCGAGCACCGCTACGGCATCCGCGTCTCCGGCTCGATCACAGTCAGCCCGGAAACCATTCCCGGTGCTGAGCGTGTTTCGGAAATCCACCGCAAGGTCGGCGAACTCGGCGCCACCTGCGTCTTTGCCGAACCGCAATTCGAGCCGCGCCTCGTCAATGTCGTCATCGAAGGCACGCGCGCCAAGTCAGGGGTGCTCGATCCCGAAGCGGCAACACTGAAGGCCGGTCCCGATCTCTACTTCAACCTCATGCGCGGCATCGCCAACAGCATGAAGGACTGCCTCTCCGGCGCATGACTCTCATGCGCTGCTCCGCGCGTCCTGCCGGACACGCGACGCTCCACGGAGAGCTGAGGCGGAAAAGGCGGACAACCCCGTTCCGCCTTTTTTTGGCTCCTCAAATGTAATGATATAACATTAAGACTCTGATGAGGTTTCCATGAACAACAGACTTCCCGTTACTGTGCTTTCAGGCTTCCTCGGCGCAGGCAAGACGACGCTGCTCAACCACGTGCTGAGCAATCGCGAAGGCTTACGCGTCGCGGTTATCGTCAACGACATGAGCGAGGTGAATATCGATGCCGCCCTGGTGCGCGACGGCGGCGCCAATCTCTCCCGCACCGAGGAACAGCTCGTCGAGATGACCAATGGCTGCATCTGCTGCACGCTGCGCGACGATCTGCTGAAGGAGGTGCGCCAGCTCGCCGATCAGGGCCGCTTCGACTACCTCTTGATCGAATCGACCGGCATCGCCGAGCCCCTGCCCGTCGCCACCACCTTCGAATTTCGCGACGAGAATGGCCAAAGCCTTTCCGACGTCGCAAGGCTCGACACCATGGTAACCGTCGTCGACGCCGCCAATCTTCTTGCCGATTATGCCTCGGCCGATTTCCTCGCCGACCGGGGAGAAACGGCCGGCGACGGCGACAACAGAACCATCGTCGACCTGCTGGTCGAACAGATCGAATTCGCCGACGTCGTGGTGCTGAACAAGATCGGCACGGCAACCAAGGAAGAGAGCGACGCCGCGCGCAAGATCATCACCGGCCTCAACCCGGATGCGAAGCTGATCGAGGCGGATTTCGGCAAAGTCGCCTTGAAAGACGTGCTCGGCACCGGCCGCTTCGATATCGACAAGGCCGAGACCCATCCGCTCTGGTATAAGGAACTGCACGGTTTCCGCGATCACGTGCCGGAGACCGAGGAATATGGCATTCGCTCCTTCGTCTATCGCGAGAAGCGGCCCTTCCATCCGGCAAAGCTGCAGGCCTTCCTCGATCGGACATGGCCAGGCGTGGTGCGCGCCAAGGGCTTCTTCTGGCTGGCGACGCGCCCGCACCATGTCGGCGAGATCAGCCAGGCGGGCGCGATCGTGCGCACCGGCAAGATGGGTCTCTGGTGGGCGGCCGTACCCCGCGAACAATGGCCTCAGGAACCGGCCTTCATGCGCGCCATCGGCCCTTATCTCGACCCCGTCTGGGGCGACCGCCGCCAGGAAATCGTCTTCATCGGTGCCGATCCGATGGACGAAGCCTGGATCAGGAAGGAACTCGACGCCTGTCTTATCAGGGCAGACGCCTTCGCGCCCGAGCGCTGGCGCGACCTGCCCGATCCTTTCGCCAGCTGGAACAGGCAGGCGGCATGAAGGCGAAGGCAATCAAACGCCATCTCTGCGTCTGTACCGAATGCGAGCCGCTGCCGCCGATCGAAGGGCTTCATCCGCTTGCGCATGAGGAGGATACCGACGCTGAAGTCGGAAGACCAAGAGGCTTTCTCGGCATCATTGCTGAACGGGTGATAGCTTTGCGTCGGCAGGACTAAGTGATCATAACCGACGCCGCGAGTCTGGCGTGAACGTCCCCTCACCCTCCCTCATTCCTGTGCTCGTCACAGGAATCCAGTGCGCCCAAGTCCTTGGGCGCGGGAGACCACTTCGTTCAGAGGAAACATTCACGGCGCAGACGCGCCGTGGCTGGATTGCTGTGACGAGCACAGGAATGAGCGAGGACAGAAAGCGACGATCTTATCCGAGACGGAGGCGCTTGCCGCCCCGGAGTCAAAAAGGCGGTCGAAGCCGCCCCTTCTTGACTTATCGACCGATCAGCGGCCGGCAATAATGCTGGAGATGACGCCGCTGGTGACGCCGATCAGCAGGTATTCGTTATCTGCCCTGACCCAGCGATAGCCGCGGGGCGGAGGCGCCAGCCGGTAGCGGCGGTAGTCGTTGACATCGGAGAACCGGCGACGCTCGCTGGCATTGACGCGGTATCCCCTCTTCCAGTGCGACCGGACGACCGTCTTCTTGACCACCACATTCTTCTGCACGACGACAGGCGGACGGCGATGATCGTCGGCGCTGGCCTGGGAAACAACCATCGGGGAAAGAAGGAAGGAGGCGGAAAGAAGAGCTGCAAGAATCTTTTTCATGTGGTGTTCCTCGTGTTGGGCACGTGACCAAACTAGGGCCGAAAAGATGAACCGAAACTGAAATAAAAATTAACCTTTTGTAATGAAATCCGGTAGCTACAGGCAGAATCTTATATTTTAGATTAGACTTACACACTGTGCCGAATATTCTGCCGCCATCGGCGAGGCATCGGCGCGGACGGCCAGTTTCGTCCCTTGGCAGCACCTCGAGGCATGACCGAAGAAAAGATATTTGCGGAGCATCTGAGGATGAGGCTGGGCGACGCCCCCGGTGCTCATCGCCTGGAAGGCACCGTCGCGGAGCGATGTCCTGCTGCTGGCGGCGGCAGGTGCTCAGCGATTTGGCATAACGAGATGCATAAAAAAACTTGAAACGGGCGCATAATCGAGTTTCGAAGCGACGTATCCTGGGCACAGGAGAATTCTGCATATCCGGTGAGGGGACGATCAGATCAAGACAACGAAGACCACAATGGAGGAAAACATGCCCGGTATCAGCATGCGCTACATCGTCGACGACGTCGACGCCGCGGTGGAATTCTACACGAGACATCTCGGCTTCTCCGTCGCGCTTCGTCCCGCACCGAGTTTCGCCATCCTGACCAGGGACGGTTTTCGTCTGTTCGTCAGCGGCATGACGGGACCGGGCGGAGCATCTCAAGCAATGCCCGACGGGCGAAAGCCGGAGCCTGGCGGATGGAATCGCATCCAGATCGAGGTCGGAGACCTAGAGGCGAAAGTCACCGCACTGCGCCAAGCCGGTGCGCGCTTCCGCAACGAGATCGTGCAGGGCATCGGCGGCAAGCAGATCCTGCTCGATGATCCGGCCGGAAACCCGATCGAACTCTTCGAAGCGCCCAAGAGGTGAATGGGGCGGACGTCGGTCATGCGGTTCACCACGCGTTTTACGCTTCGCATCGGTGAACCGCACGCATGATCCCGGTCATGCGGTTTGCCACGCATTTTGCGGCCAGCATCGCAAACCGACGCAGTATTTCCGATTACGGCAGCCCCGGCTTCGGCATCTCTCGCCCCAGGACTAGCCGGAACGCCTTGCCACCGGTGTGCGAGTGTGTAGTTTCGGATTCCAATCAATTCGAAGGCAGGGAAAACATGTCCGATTCCGCCGGCGGGCTCTCCGACTATGTTGGGATACTAGCCGTGTTTCTTCTTGTCGCCGCCAATGGCTTCTTCGTTGCCGCCGAATTCGCCCTGGTGTCGGTCAGGCGTAGCCGCGTCGCCGAACTCGCTGCGGCAGGCCGCATGAACGCATCGGCACTTCAGCGCGCCGTCGACAATCTCGACTCCAACCTTGCAGCCACCCAGCTCGGCATCACCATCTCGTCGCTCGCCCTCGGCTGGGTTGGAGAACCGGCGCTTGCCCACCTGATCGAGCCGCTGTTATCATGGCTGCCTGGGCAATGGGCGACGGCGGGCGCGCATACTGTTGCCGTCGTCATCGCCTTCGTCATTATCACAGCACTTCATATCGTGCTCGGCGAGCTCGCGCCGAAGAGCCTGGCGCTTCAGCGCAGCGAGGCCACTTCGCTTGCCGTGGTGCGTCCACTCGGTCTGTTCCTGGTGCTGTTCAAGCCGGCGATCTTTGTCCTGAACGGCATGGGCAACATGGTGCTGCGGGGTGTAGGTCTTCGCGCCGGAACCGGAGAATCGTCGTTCCATTCGCCGCAGGAGCTCAAGCTGCTGGTTGCCGAGAGCCAGGAGGCCGGCCTTCTCAACCAGGTGCAGCAGCAGCTCGTCGAGCGGGTTTTCAACATCGGCGAAAGGCCGATTTCCGACATCATGACGCCGCGTCTCGATATCGAGTGGTTCGACGCCGACGACAGCGAGGCTGAAATCCTGAAGACCATCCGCGAATGCAGCCACGAACAATTGCTGGTCGCCCGGGGCTCGATCGACGAGCCAATCGGCATGGTGTTGAAGAAGGATCTTCTCGACCAGGTTCTCGACGGCGGCAAGGTCCGGCCGATGGAGGTGATCAAACAGCCGCTGGTGCTGCATGAAGGCGCCTCGGTCGTCCGCGTACTCGACAGTTTCAAGGCCTCACCCGTTCGCCTCGCCATCGTCATCGATGAATATGGCAGCCTCGAAGGCATCGTCACCCAGACCGACCTGCTCGAAGCCATCGCCGGCGACCTGCCGGGATCCAACGAAGAGCCCGATATCGTCGTCAGGGAAGACGGGTCGCTCTTGATCGATGCGATGATGCCGGCCTTCGACGCCTTCGAACGGCTCGGCCTGCGCGATCGTCCGGATGCCGATTTCCATACGCTGGCAGGCTTCGCGCTGCATCAACTCCAGCACATCCCCGAAGCCGGCGAAACCTTCGTCTTCGACAACTGGCGCTTCGAAGTGCTCGACATGGACGGCATGCGTATCGACAAGATGCTCGCGACGCGCATTCCCGCGGATGGGGCGGAGGCCTAGAGCCAAGGAAAGGCTCTAGTTCACCGCCACAGCGTCCAGAGCATTCCCGCGGCTGCGCAGGCTAGCAGCGTCGCGATGACGGAAGTCTTGAAGCGGAAGATCGCTATCGCCGCGGCGGCAGACAGCGCCATTGCCGCCGGCACGGCCGATTGCAGCACGGGAATATCGAGCCGCAAGCCGCCAAGCTGGACGGTCGCAACCTCGGCAAACAGCGTGTGCAGGGCAAACCAGATAGCGAGGTTGAGGATGACCCCGACTACAGCCGCTGTTATGGCCGACATCGCGCCGGCGAGCGCAATGTTGCCGCGCAGTTTTTCGATGAACGGCGCGCCGAGGAAGATCCAGAGGAAACAGGGAACGAAGGTGACCCAGCTCGTCAGTATTGCCGCAAGCGTTGCAGCAAGCATCGGGTCCAGCGCTCCCGGGTCCCGGTAGGCACCCATGAAGCCGACGAACTGGACGACCATGATCAGCGGCCCCGGCGTCGTCTCGGCCATGCCGAGACCATCCAGCATCTCGCCGGGTTTCAGCCAGCCGAAATGCTGCACGGCCTCCTGTGCGACATAGGCAAGCACGGCATAGGCCCCGCCGAAGGTGACGACCGCCATTTTGCTGAAGAAAAGGCCGATTTCGGTAAAGACGTTGTCAGCACCGAAGGTTGCGTAGAGCGCCGCGAGCGGAGCGAGCCAGAGGGCAAGCAGCACGGCCGAGATGCGCAGCGACCAGGCGAGATTCGGGCGCGCATGCGCCGGTATGCCTTCGCCGAGCGCCGACTCGGCATCCGACAGCACCGGGCCGCTTCCGGCCTTGTGGCCGCCGCCCGTCTGAAAGGCGGCAAGCCCGAACCTGCCGCCGAGGAAGCCGGCAATGCCGGCCGCGAGCACGATCAGCGGGAACTGCACATGGAGAAAGAAGATGGCGATGAAGGCCGCGGCCGCGATTCCGACCATGACGCGATTCTTGAGCGCACGGCCACCGATACGGATGACGGCCTGCACGACGACGGCAAGCACCGCCGCCTTCAACCCGAAGAACAGGCCGGCGACAATGCCGACGTTGCCGTAAGCCGCGTAGATATAACTGAGACAGAGGATCGACAGGAACCCAGGCAGTACGAACAGCAGGCCGGCGACGAGACCGCCCACTGTCCGATGCATCAGCCAGCCGATATAGATGGCGAGCTGCTGCGCCTCGGGTCCGGGAAGCAGCATGCAATAGTTCAGCGCATGCAGAAAACGGTGCTCACCGATCCATCGCTTCTCGTCGACGATGATCCGGTGCATGAGGGCAATCTGGCCGGCGGGGCCGCCGAAACTCAGGGCGGCGACGCGCAGCCACACCCTGAAAGCATCGCCAAACGAGACGCCGTGATGATGCCCCTCTCCCGCGTCTTCCTCCGCCATTTTGCCACTGGGCGCATTATCCGTCATCTCGACCATCTCATGCTCTCTTCTTCGGCGCCGGCCAGTTGTGGGTTTCCTCGGTCGCATCGCGGCACCAGCGGAAGAAGGCGTCGTAGAGAAGCATCCCGGCCTCGAGCTGTTCCAGATCGTCGGAATACATCCTGGAGAGGCCGAGCGAGGCGGCCAGCAGGCCCGCCGCCTCGGGCGCGAGGTCGAGCCTTGCGGTATCCGCTGCCCTGACGATCCGCGCCAGGCGCAGGAGCGGCTCCGATGCCAGCCCGAACTCCTCGACCATGACATCAAAGGTGCAGAGTTCGCCGCGATGGCTCCAGAACACGTCATCGATATCGAAGGGCACCGCCCCGAAGCGCTCGCTGACGGCTAAAACCTCAGGCGCCGGCACGAACAGGAATACGGCGCTCGGATCGACGAAGCGCCGGATCAGCCAGGGACAGGCGATGCGGTCGATCTTCGGCCGCGCCCGCGTCACCCAGACGGTGCGCCCCTCGGCGTCGCGGCGTGGCAGCTTGGCGTCAGGCACCGCCAGTCCGCCGGCAATCCAGGCTTCGAAGCCGCCTTCGAGGCTCTCGGCGTCGATCCCGGCATGGCGCAGGTGGGCGGCGACGCCATGGCTGAGTTTGCTGCCCTTCTGGCAGACCACGACGACGGAATCGGCATCGACGCTGCCCGCCCAGGATCCGATCTCGGCATGGCCCCGCCGGATCGAGCTAGGCACCAGGCGCGGATCGAGCGCGAAGTCCTCCTCGGTGCGAACGTCGATAATGCAAGGCGCACCGGGGGTTCCAATGAGGCGGTTGAGCTTGTCGGGAGAAATTTCGAGAAATGACGGCATGACGCGTCCCTCCGTTGATCGGTTTTACTGGACGCGATTCTTCAGCATGACGCCTCGTGGGGTGATCGCGACCCCATGCAGAAATCTTTCGCAAACAGACCCGGTGGTGTCAAGCGCATTGCGCCATCGCGGCTTGCTGTCCGCACCGGCGGCCCGCCATCCACCACCGCATACGATCGACCGGCAGCTCGACCACCGGGTCTCTGCCGGTCGACCGCAAGCAGATGAGGAGTGAACGGCAAAGCCCGCGAATGCTCGGAGCGCCAGTAAAGCGAGAATAATGAGTTTGAAAACCCAATCAGCACAAGCGCTTCGGCCCAGAACGGAACAAAATGCCCACTTCGGCATTCTTCTGTCACCGAAAGAGGAGAAAGTACCATGACGTACGACCCCAATAATGCCAACGACCCGAACCGCCCGCTGAACCCAAATCTGGATCTGCGCACCACGCCGAGCGCGCGCAGCAGTA
>NZ_VSZV01000297.1:2754-15970 GCF_008919455.1 Rhizobium sp. PEPV16 | reverse complement strand
ATTCGCAGTGGAGCACCCCCGGCACATCCCCGGACACGACAGCCTCCACGACCCAATCAGAGCCGGCGCCGGCCAAGCCGATCGCTCCGACCGACAACAGCGCAACGCCTGCACCGGCACCAGCACCAGCACCGGCCACTCCGCCGGCTGCCCCTGCACAGCAGTAATCGCTGCCCGGTCAGAAGAAGCCGGCCCAGTGCCGGCTTCCTCTCGGCTGCTAGCTCTTGAAGCTTTTTAAGCAAACCCTATTTAAGGGATACTAAATCTGTCTCTGACGGCTGACCACGGAGGTACTGGCAGCCGTTATCGAGACTGATCGAGGAAGGTCGGCGCGAGTTTCGCCCGGCCTTTTTTCTTGACCTCGTCATCCATGGCGACAGCCTACTGGCAACGCCTGGATCGGGATATTATTTGGGAATCCTGTTATAGAAGGACTGCGGATCGTACACGCACTCGTAGTCGAGGAGGCAAAGCTTGCCATTGGCATCCCTCACCCTCGCAGTGTCGTACTTGTCGCCGAGATTGCACCTGGCCGGCGGATAACGGAAGCTGCGGCCACCAAAGCCCATGCGCACAAAAACCGCCTTGTCCTTGCGGATGATCTGCGCAAGCTCTTCGCAATTGTGATCCCTGGCATTGACCTCCACCGCCTCGGCGGCAAGAGCGACGGACGGAAACAACAGTGCGACGGCCAGAACAACGCTTTTCATGGAAACTCCTGAATGTGAGAGAGCGAAGGTAGGTCATCGCACCGCGTGCCGCCAGTGCGGGAAACCGTCCGAACTATACGGCTGAGCACAGAGCCGGAGTGGACAAGGACCATTCCGGCACAGAAGGTCGATGCGTCCCCGCCGGAAGCTTCGATTCCTCGCATCGTGCTTTCCGAAAATCGATTCCGATTTTTTCGGGCTGATATGCTAGGGAAAGTTATAGGGCGACGCGGGGTCGAAGACGCAGGAATAATCAAGGATGCACTGCTTTCCCTCTGCATCGCGCAAACTGGTCGTGGTGCGCTTATCGCCCATGCTGCATTGGGCGGGCGGATAACGGAAACTGCGGCCGCCGAAACCGACGCGGACAAAGACCTTTTTGTTCTGGCGGATGATCAGCGTAAGCTCGCTGCAGCTATGCTCGCTCGCTTTGACGTTCATGACGCCTGCTGCAAAGGCAGCAACGGCAGAGACAATGCGACGGCAAAAATAACGCTTCTCATAGACCCTCCCGATACGCGAGAGGGAGATAGGGCGCACGGACCGACGCGGCCAGTCCTACGGACAGCGCGAACCATGCCGCTTGCTTTGAGAACAGTTTCCGGCAGGCCGGAAAATCCGGCCTGAATTCGAATATATCAATCTTTTCAAGAAATTTGGTGGGTGATGTAGGGCTCGAACCTACGACCCGCTGATTAAGAGTCAGCTGCTCTACCAACTGAGCTAATCACCCGTTCGCGCTTGGCTGCGCGGTGTGACGGGGCGTATAAACAGGATCGGCAGCCTTGTCCAGCGGATAGCCGAAATTTCTTTGGTTAATCGCGAAGATTTTTCGGTTTGGCTGAAATACACCGCATAACCCCGAAAATCGGAATCGATTTTCGGAAGGGATTATGCGCAGATTCAAAGTGATAGAGCGTCCTTAGCGCGTCCTGTCGGACTTGCTGCACTCTGATCAAATCAAAGGTCGAGCGTGCCGCTGGCCAGCCGCACTGCTTGGCCGCCGATCCGCGCGTTGGAGATCGCCCCGCCGTCGACATCGATATGCAGGTGGATGAAGGACGGCCGGCCCATCTCGACGCCCTGCTCGATCATGATCGGATGATGCCCGTCCGTCAGCCGGTCGAAATGGTGGATCGCGCCGGAGAGTGCGGCCGCCGCCGACCCGGTAGCCGGATCTTCGACGATGCCCATGCCGCTTGCGAACATCCGCGCATGGAACTTTGCCACGTGGTTGACGCCGCCGCGGCAATAGACATAGGCCGAGGCAAGCGCGCCATCGACGAAGGGCACGATTTTTTCCCAGAGCTGCGGATCGAATTCCACCCGTTGCGTGGCTCCGACATCGTGCACCGGAATGAGCAGGAAGGGAACGCCGGCACTCCAGACGGAGGGCACATGATTTTCGAAGCCGATCTCGGTCACCTTCAGCGACAGCGCGTCGGCGATGCCGAGTTTGTCGAGCGGCATGATGGCCGGCTGCGATTTGCGCGGCAGGTCGAATTCGGCAAAGCTCGCCTCACCTTCTCTCAGCCGAACCGCGCAGCGCACCGGCCCGACATTTTCCTCAAGCACCGAGACGAGATCGCGCGTAGCAGCACCATGTGCCCGTTCGGCCAGCGCCACCGCCGTACCGACCGTCGGATGGCCGGCAAAGGGCAGTTCGCGCCCCGGCGTGAAGATCCTGAGCTTCGCCGCATAGGCAGGATTGGTCGAAGGCTGCACGAAGACCGTTTCGGAGAGATTGATCTCCCGGGTGATCGCCTGCATCGCCTCGTCGCTGAGATCGTCTCCGTCGAAGATCACCGCCAGCGGATTGCCCGCAAGCTTTCGATCGGTGAACACGTCATAGACGCTGTAGCTTCGCGCCACATCGGCCTCCTTGAATCGTCATCGCGCCGCCAACCTGCCCGACCAGACGATCGAGTGCAAGACGCTAAGTCTGCCTGAAGTGCCGCGCGTCCGACAGGACACGCTACCGACGCTCTATCGCTTTTGATTCTGCGCATGTTCCCTTGTGAAAAACGATTCCGTTTTTCACAAACAGCGCTTGGCACGTAATGGCAGGAACCAGCCCACGGGGGCTGGCGGCTGGCAGCCTGTAATTTGCATCAGGATTGCAGTGCCGACGCCGCGGCAGACACAGACAATCTCGATTCGACCAGCTCGGTGAGTGGCCTGCCTGGTATTTCCACGAGCGCAATACCGACACGCGCGAAACGTCTCGCGATCCGGAGACGGGCGAAATGCGACCGATCCTGCATGAACCCATCTCAGTCACGCTTGTCGGCCGGCAATAGGATTTATGGGATTCGACTACTTCTTTGCCAAAGCAACGCCATTGCGTTGCGCATCGCGAACGACGTTTTCCGAGAAGCCGTGTTGAAGGGCCTCCTCGACGAATTCGCGCACTAGGCGACCTGCGGTTTGGTTAGAACCACTGACGGCGATCGTTTGCCTGATAACGAGAAAAGATTCCACCAAGACGCGGAAACCCTTGCGCGCGCTCGCAAAGCGCTCAAGCGCTTGCCGTACACCGGCCGCGGCGTGGTGTCTACCTTCGACCAGCATTTCAAGGGCTTCCCCTGGTGTAGGCGAATGAAGGATTTTGGCATGCACGAGACGGCGGGACAAATAGAGGTCATAGGCAGCGTTTCGGGTGACGCAAATTTCCACGCCCTCCGCGTCGAGGTCCAGAAGGGTGTGATACGGTGTTCCCTCTTGAACCAAAAGCGTACCCTCGATCAGCGCATAGGCAGGCGAAAACAGCAGCCTGTCTTCGCGCGCCGGGTCGGCGGCCAGGAAGGCAATGTCCCACTCATCCTGATCGACCCGGTCCAGGATACTGGCTGCCGAAGGGTAGGCGACGAATTCGACGCGACAGCTAAGGCGCTCTGAAAACTCTCTAGCGAGTTGCGGGCTGACACCTTCAAAGGCTCCTGTATTCGGATCGAGCTGCACCAAAGCGATATTGGCGAGGTTTACCGCCGCACGCAGGTAGCCCTTCGGGATCAGCGCGGCACGCGAAGCTGCGATATCGTTGGTCATGTCTCGATCTCCTACCGAACGGCGCAATCTTGCGGTCACTGTTGCCTGAATTTCGCCGCCAGCGCTTCGGTCCCGCGTGCGAGAAGGCCGGCGTCGATACCGACCGCGGTAAAGGTGGTGCCAAGTTCGATACAGCGAGCAGCGAACGTGGCGTCCGGCGTCAGGATGCCGGCCGGCTTGGCGAGAGCCACAATGCGGCGGATCGCATCCTCGACGGCAGCCACGACCTCGGGATGGCCGGGCTCCCCTGGATGTCCAAGGCTGGCGGCAAGATCGGCGGGGCCGATGAAGATACCATCGACGCCATCGACTGCGGCAATGGCTTCCAATGCCTCGAGTGCCGCGCGGGTTTCCAGCTGCACCAGCAGGCACAGCTCCTCCTCTGCCCGCTTAGCATAGCCGGTGACACGTCCAAAGCGCGTCGCCCGCGTCAGTCCCGATACACCGCGGATACCGGCAGGGGGATAGCGCATGGCGGAGACCGCAGCTTCGGCTTCCGCACGGTTCTGCACATAAGGAATGAGGAGCGTCTGCGCGCCGATATCGAGGTAACGCTTGATCAGAACCGCATCATTGCTTGCGGGCCGCACGATCGCCGAGACATCGTAGGCCGCGACTGCCTGCAATTGCGGCAGCACCGTCAGGACGTCGTTTGGCGAATGCTCGGTGTCGAACAGCAGCCAGTCGAATCCGGAGGGCGCGACGATCTCCGCCGCATAGCTGCCCGGCAGGCTGCACCAGAGGCCGATCTGCTGCCTCTTTTCTTGGAGCGCACGCTTGAAGCGGTTTTCCGGAAGGTTCATGGATCACCTATAGAAACGAGACGCCGAGGGCGCCGAGCGGACCGTAATCTGCCTGGATGACATCACCGGCCGCAATATCTACCGGCCGCGTGAACGAGCCCGCCAGCACGATCTGCCCTTTCTGCAGTCTGCCGCCAACCGCATGAAGTTTATTGACAAGCCACGCGACGCCCGCCGCCGGATGCCCCATAACGGCGGCAGAGACGCCGGACTCCTCGATGATCCCATTCTTGGAGAGCGTTGCCCCGATCCAGCGGATATCGACATCCATCGGACGAATGACGCGGCCTCCGACGACAATGGCGCCGAAAGCGGCGTTGTCGGCGATGGTATCGGTAATCGCGCGGGGAACCTCGGTCCTGTAGTCGATGATTTCGAGTGCCGGCACGATGAATTCGGTGGCGCGCATGACGTCGTAGATGCGGGTGCTCGGGCCTTCGAGATCCTCGCCCATGATGAAGGCAAGTTCCACTTCGAGGCGCGGCTTGATGAAGAGGTCGGCGCTGATTTGGGCGCCGTCGTTGAACAGAGCGTCATCGAGGATGCGACCATAATCCGGCTCGGTCATCTTCGATGCCATCTGCATGGCCCGCGATGTCAGGCCGATCTTGTGGCCCGCAACGCGCGCACCTTTGGCAATCCTGCCTTCCGCCCAAAGATCCTGGATGCGATAGGCATCCTCGATCTCGATCTGTGGATAGATCTTGCTGAGCTGCGGGATCGGCACCCGGTCTTCCTCGGCGGTCAGCAATGCCCGTGCCGCAGCGCGGCGCTCTTCATCCGTCAACATAGGTGTCGTTCTCCCGTTTTTTTATTTGATTGGCGCGCGCGGCAAGACCGCCTCGCCCGGCTCCATCACGTATGTGTATTCCAGGGAAAACCAGGGAATATCGACGCTCGGATCGTCCGGATGCGGTTCGTCATGCTGCACGAAATCACCCGTTAGCGCTGACGTGACGCCGAACTGAACGTCGGAATCGATATTAGGATCGCTGGGGTCGAAGACCTGCGAAATAAGCGTCTTGTAACCTTGCTTGAAGATCAGCGCATGCAGATGCGCCGGGCGATAAGGATGACGTCCCTGCACCTTCAAAAGCCGGCCGACGACACCGTCCACCGGTATGGGATAGCCCAGCATCTTGACTGTGCTGAACCAGAAACGACCATCCGCGTCCGTGGAGAATTTGCCCCGCAGGTTCATCTCGGCCTGATCGGGATCCTGGTTCTCGTAGAGACCGACGGGCGACGCGTGCCAGACATCAACTTCGGCGCCCGCAATGGGCTCACCGTACCTATCGACAACCCGGCCCCGCACAAAAAGCGGAGACCCGGGCGTATCCGAACGGATAATCGTGCCACCATTTTCAACGCGCGGAGAGTTGAGGCGCCAGAAGGGGCCAAGCAGTGACTGGGACGTTTCGGTCTGACCCTGATCGCCGTTGTTGAGCAGGCAGACCAGCGTTGAAACGCCGAGCGAACCCGACATCAGGACGAACTCGTTGTGGCTGTCCGTCTGCAATTGACCGATTTCGTTGAGGACCGCCGTGGCATCGCGAAATTCCGGCTCCGTCAGGCGGACTTCGCGAATAAAGGCATGCAGATGCTTCACCAGCGCCGTCAGGATCTCGCGAAGTCGGTCATCGGAGGTCTGCTCCATGACCTTTAGAGCCGTAGCCGTCACATCCTCTTGCGTCCGTATCACCATCTCACACCTCCCTGTGGGTGTGCCTGTTTTGAAAAATCATCGATTATTTGTCAAGCCAAAACCTCCACGCGAACGTGCGATATTTCAAGAGAATTAGCGCAGACTGCTCAAACATTTGAAAATATCATTGATTTTATTCATTAAAATTTGCATTAGGTCGATCACGTCACGAAGATTGACTCCCGGTCGCAGCAAACTGTTGACAGAAATAATCGTTTATTATACGGATCGTCGATAATGAAACCCGCCGTCAGAAACAGCGGAGCCATCTGGGAGGATGTCGATTGCAATCAGGACCTGGCAACCTCATTTTGGAAAGCGGCGCGGAGGCGGCAACGCCATCCTTTTCGGATGACGGCAAGAACACGATCGCCAGCCAACTCGTATCGCGGTTGCGCGAAGCGATCATTTCCGGCCAACTCGAGGCCGGCAGCAAGATCAATCTCGATCGGGCAAAGCAGAGTTTTAACGTCAGCCTCAGTCCTTTGCGCGAGGCATTGGCGCGCCTGATTTCGGACGGACTCGTCGAGTTCGAAGACAATCGCGGCTACCGCGTGTCGCCCGTTTCGCTGTCGAACCTCGAAGAGATCACCAGTTTGCGCGAGGAATTCGAAACCTACGCGTTGCGGGAATCCATGCGCGTCGGCGATGTCGAATGGGAAGGCAACGTCATGCGTGCGCTGCATCGCCTGAACCGGACAGAACGGGATGCGGCCAAACCCGAAACGCTCGAGCAGTGGGAGGCCGTTCACCGGGAATTTCATCTCACCCTGATTTCGGGCTGCCGCAAGCCGCTGCTTCTCAGTTTCTGCAAGACCATGCTGAACCTGAACGACCGCTATCGGCGCACATTTCTCACCCGCACATCCGGCGACCGCAATGTCAGCGTTGAACATAGCGAAATCGCGCAAGGAACAGTGGCGCGGGATATGGACTATGCCTGCGACCGGCTGCGCGAGCACATCCATCGTACCGGCACAAATCTGCGGCGGCATCTCGCCGAAAAGGGAATTGCCTGAATGGAGACCCGGGAGGAAACCATGCCAGCCAAGATTTCAGTGCCGACGCTGGGAGTCGCGCATTTTTCAGCCATTGATGTCGAGCCGGCAAAATTCGTGTCGATGGCAGCCGCAGCTGGCTTTTCCTCGGTTGGTCTGCGCCTTCATCCGGCATTTCCCGGCGCTCCTTATTATGAGCTGCCGGCGGGAAGCGACGTGGCTCGTGACGTTAAAGCCCGTTTGAATGGCGAAGGGATCGCGCTCTACGATATCGAATTCGTTGTCATCGGGCCGGACTTCGATCCCGACGCTCTGATATCAATGCTTGCAGGCGCCAGCGCGCTCGGTGCGCGCCGTCTTAGCGTTTGCGGTGACGACCCGGATCGGGGGCGCCTTGTCGCCAATTTCGCGGCGCTTTGCGACCTCGCGGCCTCCTTCGGCATGGGCGTCGATCTTGAGAACATGGGCTGGCGCGCCGTCGCCAGCTTTGATGACAGCCTGTCGATCGTGCAGGAATCGGAACGGCGCAATGCCGGTGCGCTAGTAGATGCTCTGCATTTCTTCCGCAATGGCGGCCAGGCCAAGGATGTCTCTGCTGCCCCCAAAGGCATGATCAGGAGCATTCAGCTCTGCGATGCGCGGGGACCTGCGCCGACAACGGCGGATCAAAAAGTCAGCGAGGCCAGAACGGGACGTTTTGCGCCGGGACTGGGTGAGCTTCCGGTTGCGAGCCTGATGAGGGTGTTGCCGACGGGCGCTGCGGTCTCGGTGGAGGTGCCGATCCATTCCAGGCAGGCGCCGGAGGAGCATTTGCGTCACCTTCATGATGCCGCCCGAGCGTTGACCGGCTAACAGAAGCCACAGCGCAAAACGGATACCAACACGGAGACAGGCCAAGGGGCCAGTCGACGGAAGAGAGATATTGTCATGAACTACGTGCTGAATTTCAGCGTTGTTTTCGAAAAGATGCCCGAACTTCTAATGGCGGCTCTGGCGACGATCGGCCTTGCGTTGGCCGGCATGTCGCTGGCGCTGGTGATCGGCGTGATCGGCGTTGCGGCCCGGACATCGAATATCCGTCCCTTGCGTACGGCCGTCATCGCCTTCGTCGAAGTGGTCCGCAATACCCCTTTCCTGGTGCAGATCTTCTTCATCTTCTTCGCCCTGCCGATGATGGGCATTCGTCTCAACCCCACCGTCACGGCGATCATCGCGCTAGCCGTCAATGGCGGCGCCTATGCCATCGAAATCATTCGCGGCGGTGTCGACAGCATCCATAAGGGTCAGGTCGAAGCAGGCCTCGCGCTTGGTTTGCACAAGGCGCAGGTGTTTCGCCTGATCGTGCTGAAACCGGCGCTTCGAGCGATTTACCCCTCGTTGACTAGCCAATTCATCATGCTGACGCTGACGACATCGGTCTGCACGTCGATCGCAGCCTATGAGCTGACCTCCGTCGCACAGATCATCGAGTCCGACACGTTCCGCAGCTTCGAGGTCTATTTCACGATCACGCTCATGTACCTCGTCATCTCCTGGATGATGATGGGGCTGTTTGCGGTGATCTCGCGGCATTTCTTCAGCTATCCGGTACGGTGAGGAGCAGGACAATGGGTGTTATCGGCCAAAACGAAATGCTTTTCCTGCTCCAGGGCCTGAAGTGGACGCTGCTTCTATCCGCGATCGGTTTCATCGGCGGCGGCATATTCGGGCTCATCATCGCGCTTGCCAGGACATCTGATCGCTCGGCGCTGCGGAAAACGGCCGCAGGCTACATCTCCGTATTCCAGGGTACGCCCCTGCTGATGCAGCTGTTCGTGGTCTACTACGGGATTGCGCTGCTCGGTGTCAGCATTGAAGCCTGGGCGGCTGTAGCGATCGCCTTCACGTTGCATGCCAGCGCATTCCTGGGCGAAATCTGGCGCGGCGGCATCCAGGCCATTCCCAAGGGACAAAGCGAGGCAGCGAACGCACTCGGCCTTCATTATGTTTCGCGGATGAAGGACGTGGTCCTTCCGCAGGCCTTCAAGGTATCGCTGCCGGCAACGATCGGTTTTCTCGTCCAGCTCATCAAGGGCACCTCGCTTGCCGCCATCGTCGGCTTCATCGAACTCGCCCGGGCCGGGCAGATCGTTTCCAACCAGACTTACAGGCCGCTGCTGATCTTCGGCATCGTCGGCGCGATCTACTTCATCATTTGCTGGCCCCTGTCTCTCTATGGGACCCGGCTCGAAAATCGGATGGCAAAGGCCGCCCGGTAAGTTGGCAATCCAACAGACGCATAAGCTTTTAATCAACCAAGGAGGAGAAGGTAATGATCAGCAGCTTCAAGACCGGCCTGAAGCGCCGTGGAATTCTGTTCGCAGCCGCAGCTCTGGTGGTGGCCCCGTGGCTATCGCCGATGTCTGCCCAAGCCGCAACAGTCGAGGAGGTCAAGGCCAAGGGCAAGATCGTCGTCGGCATTCAAGGCGACAACGCACCCTGGGGTTTCGTCAATTCGAGCGGCGTTCAGGACGGCTTCGATGCCGACATCGCCAAGCTTTTCGCCAAGGAACTCGGCGTGGAGGTCGAATTCGCACCGCTCGCGGTCGCTAATCGCATCCCGGCTCTCGTCACTGGCAAGGTCGATATCCTATTTGCCACCATGGCGATGACCGAGGAACGCGCCAAGTCGATCCAGTACAGCAAGCCGTATGCTGGCAACACAATCTCGCTTTACGGACCGAAGGACAAGAAGATGGCCGAAATCGGCGATCTCGCGGGCCTGGAGATCGGCGTTCCAAAGTCAAGCTCGCAGGATAAGGCCGTGACCACCGCTGTCGGCGATACGGCGACCGTCCGGCGCTTCGACGATGATGCCGCGTCCATTCAGGCGCTGCTTTCCGGCCAGGTGCAGGCGGTCGGTGGCAACCAGTTCTACCTCGACCGTCTGGAAGCAGCCAGTGCCGGCACATATGAACGCAAGATCGATTTCCTCACCACATTCAATGGCGTCGGAACACGGCTTGGCGAGAAGGACTGGAATGAAACCGTCAACGCCTTCCTCGACAAGATCTTGGCGAACGGCGAGCACGCCAAGGTCTACGCGAAATGGATGAAGGTGGAAGTTCCGAAGTTCCCTGAATCCATTCCGAACATCCCCTTCACCATCAACTGATCCAAGTTCTGCGCAGGAGACCGCCGTGCCGCACGCCGCTGACACTCAAAGCCCGCTTCTTTCTATGGAAGCCGTGGACAAATGGTACGGCGCATTCCATGCGTTGAAGAACATCAACCTCACGGTTCGCAAAGGCGAGAAGATCGTCCTTTGCGGGCCCTCTGGATCCGGTAAATCCACACTCATCCGCTGCATCAATGCGCTCGAGAAAATCGAGAAGGGCACGATCATGGTCGAGGGGACCCAGTTGGATGACAGTGGCAAGTCGATCGATGCCGTCCGGCGCGAAGTCGGCATGGTGTTCCAGAGCTTCAACCTGTTTCCGCACATGACCATCCTCGAAAACTGCACGCTTGCGCCGATGCGCGTACGCGGCGCCAGCAAGACGGATGCCGAAAAAATCGCTCGAAGATATCTCGAGCGCGTCCGCATTCTCGACCAGGCCGACAAGTACCCCGCCCAGCTTTCCGGCGGACAGCAGCAGCGCGTGGCCATTGCCCGTGCGCTTTGCATGGAGCCGAAAGCCATGCTGTTCGACGAGCCGACCAGCGCACTTGATCCTGAGATGGTCAAGGAAGTCCTCGACACGATGATCGGTCTGGCCAGGGACGGCATGACGATGATCTGCGTCACCCATGAAATGGGCTTTGCCCGGCAGGTGGCCGACCGCGTGATCTTCATGGCTTCCGGCGAGATCATCGAAGAGGCACCGCCGGAAACCTTTTTCCGCAATCCGACGCATCCGCGCACCCAGGCTTTCCTCGGCGAAATCCTGGCTCATCACTAAGGCGACCCGCATATGACTGTTTCAAACGAAACAATGAAACGCGCCGTGTTGGTAGGACTGATCGGCGCGGATATCCAGACGTCGAAATCCCCTGCCCTGCACGAGCGCGAAGGCGTACTTCAGGGCCTCAACTATCGCTATGAACTCCTCGACCTTGCGGAGCGCGGCCTTCCGGCTACCGCGCTGCCCGATCTCCTTGCGGAAGAGGAGACACGCGGCTTTGCGGGGAGCAATATCACCCACCCCTGCAAGCAAACGGTAATTCCGCACCTGACGGACCTGTCCGAGGACGCGCGCATGCTCGGCGCCGTCAATACGGTCGTGTTCAAGGATGGAAAACGGACCGGTCACAACACGGACTGGTACGGATTCTATGAAAACTTTCGGCGCGGACTTCCTGACGTCCCGCGGCGTCGGGCTGTTCTTCTCGGCGCCGGCGGCGCTGGTGTCGCGGTCGGACATGCTGCGATGAAACTCGGCATCGAGCGCCTGTCAATTTTCGATCAGGATGCTTCCCGCGCGGGCCGTCTGGCCAAAGATTTGAACAGCCGGTTTTCCGCCGAACGGGCTTTCGCGATCACCGATGTCGGCGAAGCGATGCGGAGCGCCGACGGTCTCATCCATGCCACGCCGACTGGAATGAAGAACCATCCCGGGCTGCCGATCGAAGAAAGTTGGCTGGAGCGCCGTCACTGGGTCGCGGACATCGTCTACATGCCGCTGGTGACCGAACTTCTGGCCCTTGCAACCCGTCTCGGCTGCCGCGCCTTGCCGGGCGGCGGAATGACGGTGTTTCAGGCGGCCGCGGCGTTCAAGCTATTCAGCGGTATCGAACCCGACGCCGAACGCATGACCGCCCATTTTACCGAACTGTGCAGAGCCTCCTGATCCAGGCTGGCGAAGGAGGGACAGGATGCCGCACATTGTTATCGAGTATAGCGAGGGAGCCGGAAGCCGCATCGACATGCCGGCGCTGGTCAAGGCCGTTCATCGCAGCGTGCGTGACTGCGGCGCGGTCAAGCCGAATGCCGTGCGCACCTTCGCCCGCGAGGCGACGCATTCGCTGGTCGCCGACGAGCATCCCGCCAACCAGTTCGTGCAGATCATCCTGCGCATCGCGCTCGGACGCCCGGCGGCCGAAAAGCGAGCGATATTGCAGCTGGTCTATGACGCGGCCGAAGGCGTCGCACGTCCGGCACTTGACGAGGGGCGTTGCGCTCTACGTGCCGATCTCATCCAGTCGGATCCCGATTTTGCGATCCACGAGACCACACTGCCGTGAGCATTCCGGCAATTCGAAAGGAAGATTCATGAGCCTGATCTACGTTCTCAATGGCCCGAACCTCAATCTGCTCGGCAAACGCCAGCCACATATCTACGGCCACGAGACGCTCGCCGATGTCGAGGCCGATTGCCGCCGACTCGCCTCTGAACTTGGTCACGACATCCGCTTTCACCAGAGCAATCGTGAATACGAAATCATCGACTGGATCCACGAAGCGCGCGAGGACGCGGCCGGCATCGTCATCAATCCTGCCGCCTTCACCCATACCTCAGTCGCCATTCTCGACGCGCTGAACACCTTCGAGCAACCAGTGATCGAGGTGCATATTTCCAACGTGCACAAGCGCGAAGCCTTTCGCCACCATTCCTTCGTTTCGCAGCGCGCCGATGGCGTTATCGCGGGTCTCGGCACGGAAGGTTACCTGCTGGCGATCCGCCGAGTGGCAAGCCTGATCACGTCTGCCGGGAAGAAGTGATGACGAGGGTTGCGTGCTCGGCGCCGGCCTAGTCGGCAAGCGGCATACCCAGCACGTGCTTGCCGAGTCGCAGCCGGAACTTCTGGCCGCCGTCGATCCGATGCCGCTCGGACAGCAGATCGCGCGGGAATCCGGCGCTAAATGGCTTCCGAGCTTTGCGGCCATGATCGAGACGGAGCGTCCGACGGCATCATCGTCGCGACGCCCAACCAAGTCCATATCGCCAACGAAGCCGAAGCTCTGGGCTCATC
>NZ_VSZV01000297.1:0-2722 GCF_008919455.1 Rhizobium sp. PEPV16 | reverse complement strand
ATTGGTGTGCCTGGGGCTAGAGGGCTGATCGCTATGGCGCCGGGTGGGCGAAGTGGTCGATGTGCGCTCTTATGCGCCAGCCCTACCGAAATACCAATCGATGACCGGCAGCATGGCCCTGTTATAGGGGTGCGCCGAGTGATCGGCCGAGCGGATGGCCACGGCACCCGCGATCTCCTGGTCCTCGGCGACGAGCATGTGGCTCTCGATCCGTTCGACCATTTCGTCTGCCGCCATATCGAAGCGGAAGAGCCGCAAGAGTGTCACCGTTCGGTTGGAATGGCTGGCGAAGAGCCCCTGCCCCGCCACCGAATGGGCCAAGTCCAAGCCGGTCTCCTCATGGACCTCGCGGCGCATATTGGCTTCGATGTCGCAGCGTCCATCGACGATATCTTCCGGTTCCAGCGAGCCGGCGGCGAAATAGACCTGGCCGGCATTGGCGGTATGGGCGCCCATGCGGATCGCCACCAGCGCGCCGTCGGAGCTTTCGAGCACCGGATAGGCGAAGACGTGCAGGCCGCCCTGGCGCTGCGGCTGGCGGCGCCACCACATGAAAGCGGAAAAGGGAGTGACGTAGCCCTCGCCCAAAATTCCCTCTCCAGTGAGCGACAGCTGCTGCAGAAACACCAGGCGCCCGTCGAAGAGCGCCGGGTTGGCAGCGGTTTCCCTCTTCCAATTCTCGCCGATCGCCGCTTCCTCGGCGATGACGAAAGGATGAGTACCGGGCAGAACGCGCAGATCGACGCCGGCGATCGGGAAGACGGTGGCTTCCGGCGGCCAGCCGACGAAATCTTCGGAAAAATCAGTATTCGGAAAATTCATGTTCAAATTCGTTTTCATGGGAGATCCAGTGTCATGACGACAGGGCAATGATCGGACGCCTTCGGCCTGTCCCAGCCGGTGCGCGGATAACGCTCCACTTCCTGCCCCGGCGGGAAGATGGTGCGGTAGGGCTGGCCGCTGCGGATGATTTCGGGCAGGCGGCCGGCATTATGGGCGGCAAGTGCTGGCGAAAGCCAGAGATAGTCGAGCTGGCAGAGCCACTGCTCCTGTGGCCCGCGCGCATGATAAAGCGTCCAGCGGTCGAGGGGCGCGCGGCGGCGCACGACATTTTCGGCAAAGCCGTCGCTACTGAAAACGTCGAGCGCGCTTTCGGTCTCGTTCTGATGTTCGAAGCGATAGCCGGTGCCCCGGCGGCCGATGACATCGACACGCTCCTGATAATCGTTCATGTCTCCGCAGATGGCGAAGCTCTTCGTGCCGGCTTGCTCCGCACTGAAGCGATCCTCGATGATGCGTCGCACGGCGCGCGCCTCGGCACGGCGGATCGGCATGGTCGATTGCCGCCCGTCCAGCCCGTCGCGCGGATTGCCCATCGACTTGAAATGCACGACATAGAGCGAAAACGGCCGGCCGCCGATCAGAAGGTCAAGCTCCAGGCAGTCCCGCTTGAAGATCTTGTCGTCGATGCGGTTGGTGAGCGCCAGTTCCTCGTCGAAGAGATCGAGATCGCGATAGGTCGTCATAGCATGGCTTCTTATGTCCTTGAGCTCGATCTTCTGGCCATCGCGCGTCTCCTCGCGCATCAGGACGGCAACATCGATGCCGCGGCTGTCATTGCCCTCGACCAGGAATTTCTGGCGATAGCCGTTGCCGACCATGCGGAAGAGATAGCCATATTCGAAGGCCTGCAGGGCAGCCATATTGTCGATTTCCTGCAGGCACAGGATATCGGCGTCAGCATCGGCGATCGCAAGGGCCGACATCTGCCGAGTGTCGTCGGTCGCGGCAATCACCCGCGCCTGCTCGAGCTGCTGATAGACACCCTCGCTCGACACCTGGAAAAGCTTGATGACGCGGTCCTGGCGCAGCTGGTTTCGGAAGCCGGTGAAATCGAAACGGGTCAGGAGATTTTCGACGTTGAAGGTGGCGAGGCGAAGCGACATGGCAGGAGTCCGGTTGCGGGCAGTACCTTATCCGGCAATCGCCACAGGAAAAGGTGGCAGGACCAAGAAAGTTGCGAATAACCGCCCGCTTGCAGCCCGGACGCAGCGAGCTGTGAATTCAAGGGCTGACAATCTCCCGCAAGCATCTGGATAGCAGCGGTTAGAACAGTTATGTAATGTCTTCTATATTGTTTATGAATTTCCAGATGTTTGGAGTCGCAAAAATCATGACCGCCAAAGAGAAAGAGATCCTGGAAGCGTTGGCGTGGATGTGCGAGCAATACCTCAGCCGGGGCAATGGTTTTCTAGACCACAAGGCGATGCACGCCGGCGAGCTAGCGATCGAAGTCCTTGCCTCCTACGGCTTCGTTAAATCGGATATTCAAGGTGACAGATGGACTGAAGAAGGACTGCTTCTTCTTGAAGGTTCGTAAGGCTTTCAACTCGGAATCGTCAAAACTCAAATCCTAGTCCATCAAAGCCGCCAGCCGGTGCGGATGATGACGCGCACCGCCGCGCCCGGCACGACGACCACGCGGCTGTATGCGCGTAGCGTCTGGCCATTGCCGAGGATCAGTTTCACGGCGTAGCGCTCGCCCTCGAACAGCACGGATTCGACGATTGCCGGAGCCCCCTCGCCGCCGATGATCACATCCTCCGGCCGCACGAGGATATCGGCGCCATCGGTCTTGGCGGCCTGGAGCGCATCCTGCAGTTCATCCCATTCCAGCTGGCGTTCGCTGCCCATTACCGGCAGTGTCAGGATCGCGCCGCGC
>NZ_VSZV01000296.1:0-28329 GCF_008919455.1 Rhizobium sp. PEPV16 | reverse complement strand
ACAAAATCCCGGTCAACCTCGTCGGCAAACCGATGGAGATCACCACGGGGCGCAGGCTGGCGCGGGACGGGCTTCTGACCGACAGCACCGTCGTCATGCTTGACGGCGAACAGGCTTTTGCGAAGATCGACGATCCCGATGCCGAGATCTTCTGGGGCGCCTATCTCGGTACCAAGGATGAGATCGTCAGATCAGGACGACTTGGCGATATCGCCACCGACATTGTGAGGCTCAGGGCCGACGCCAGGCAGCGGCACGGCTGGATCATGGACATTTATCTCCTGCGCAAGGGACGGGATTTCGACGAATAGCCACTCCGAAGCCTTTCCAGCATGCTTTGCCGGCCCGGTTGCGATCATGTAAGAAGTGGCCAGAGGATCGAGAATGAGCATTGAGGCCGCAAAGGCGAGCGACAGGACGGGCGAGGCGGATCTGCACGATCGCCCGGCGGCGGAGATGCGTAGGCGCGGCGCCTGCCCCGCGCTTGCGGCGCCCATGCCGACCGGCGACGGTTTGCTGGTACGGCTGCGGCCGGCCGGCGGCGCGTTGACGCTGTCGCAATTCGCAAGCCTTGCCCGCTCGGCCGCGGCCCATGGAAACGGCATTCTCGAAATCACCGCCCGCGGCAATCTGCAGATCCGCGGCCTTCGGGCTGAGACCGTCGGACAGCTCGCCGCCGATATCGATGCCGCCGGGATCACCGTGCCGGACGGGCCGGCGATCGAGACATCGCCGCTGCACGGCATCGACCCGGAAGAGATAAGCGATCCGGCCGCGATGGAAATGGCCTTGCGCAGCATGCTCCACGATCTGCTTGCGTCGCCACGGCTCGCGCCGAAGCTCTCGCTCGTTGTCGACGGCGGCGGATCCTTCGGCTTGTCGGCACTGTCGGCCGATATCCGTATCGTCGCGCAATCCCGCGCGGAATGGCTTGTCGCGCTCGATGGCGACGGTGAAACTGCAATGCCGATCGCGATCGGTCCTGAGGAAGCGGCGATATCTGCCGTCGGCGAAATTCTGAGCTTGTTGGCAATCCTCGGGCAGGGTAGACGGACAAGGGATATCGATCCGGCGCTTCTGCGGACGCGTTTTCCCGCGATGGATGGCATTCAGGTCATGCCTTCACGCGCGGCAGGGATGCCGCTTGCCGGCTCGCACAGGCTTGAGGACGGCAAAACCATACTCGGCGTCCGGCCGGAATTCGGGCAGATGAGAGCCTCCGATCTGGTCGCTTTGCTCGATCTGGCAACAGCCCTTGGCGCAACAGCCATTCGGCTTGCGCCCGGTCGCGGTTTTTTCTTCATCGGGCTTTCCGCCGATATAGTGCCGGCTATCCAGATCGCCGCAGCCAGACATGGCTTCAGCACCCAGCCTGGTGAGAACAGCGAGCATATCGCCGCCTGTGCCGGCGCCGGCGCCTGCGGTTCCGCCTTTTACGAGACGCGAGCCATGGCGCGCCGGCTCATCGCCGCAGCACCTGCCCTTTTCGACGGTTCGCTGACGCTGCATCTATCCGGCTGCGCCAAGGGCTGCGCTCATGCCCGGCCGGCGCTGACCCTGACGGGCTCGGCGGAAGGTTATGGCCTCATCCTCAATGGGCTTGCTGCGGATCTGCCGGACGAACGGATCGCTGGCGGTCGGATCGATTTCGCTATAGAGAGGCTCGCCCGGTCCATCGAAGACAACAAAGACGCTGGCGAATCGACCGCCGCCTGCCTTACACGGCTTGGCGCAACCGGCGTTTCGAAGGCGCTGCGACAGGAATAGGAATGCCAGACTACGATTATATCCGCAGCGGCGATGCGATCTACGAGCGTTCCTTTGCCATTATCCGTGCCGAGGCCGATCTTTCGCGCTTCACCGAAGATCAAGCCGAAATCGCCGTGCGCATGATCCATGCCTGCGGGCTGGTCGAAGCGGCGGAGCATTTCCTGTTCTCCGCCGATTTCGTCAGCGCGGCGCGCGACGCGCTGAAGGGTGGGGCGCCGATTTTCTGCGACGCGGAAATGGTGTCCCAGGGTGTGACCCGGGCACGGCTGCCGGCGCTGAACGAGGTGATCTGCACGTTGCGCGATCCCGCAACACCGGAGCTTGCGCGCGAGACCGGCAATACGCGCTCGGCCGCCGCCATGCATCTCTGGCTCGATCGGCTCGGCGGCAGCGTTGTCGCGATCGGCAATGCACCGACCGCCCTCTTCCATCTGCTCGAACTCCTGCGCGACGGCGCCCCGAAACCCGCGGCGATCCTCGGCATGCCCGTGGGCTTCGTCGGCGCGGCGGAATCGAAGGATGCATTGGCGGAAAATTCCTACGGCGTACCCTTTGCCATCGTCCGCGGCCGGCTCGGCGGCAGCGCCATGACGGCAGCCGCCATCAATGCATTGGCGAGGCCGGGCCTATGACGACAAGCGGCCGTCTTATCGGCGTCGGCACGGGTCCCGGCGATCCGGAGCTCCTCACCCTCAAAGCCGTGCGCGCCATCGAAGGCGCTGATGTGATCGCCTATTTCGCCAAGCAGGGCAGGGGCGGCAACGGCAAGGCGATCGTCGAGCCGCTGCTGAAATCCGGGGTGACGCTGCTGCCGCTCTATTATCCGGTGACGACCGAGATCGACAAGAACGACGAACGCTATCAGAGGCTGATCACCCAATTCTATGATCTGTCTGCCAAAGCTGTTGCCGGGCATCTCGATGCCGGGCTGACTGTCGCCGTTCTCAGCGAAGGTGATCCGCTCTTCTACGGCTCCTATATGCACCTGCATGTCAGGCTTTCCCAACGCTACCCCACGGAAGTGATCCCGGGCATCAGCGCCATGTCGGGCTGCTGGTCGCTGGCGGGCATGCCGATCGTCCAGGGCGACGACGTGCTTACCGTACTGCCCGGTACGATGGCCGAGACCGAGCTGACGCGCCGCCTTGCCGATACGCAAGCCGCCGTCATCATGAAGGTCGGCCGTAATCTGCCGAAGATCCGCCGGGCACTGGCGGCCGCCGGCCGGCTTGCGGAAGCCGTCTATGTCGAGCGCGGCACCATGGCGAATGCGGCGATGGAAAAGCTTGCCGACAGGACCGACGGCGATGCACCGTATTTTTCGCTCGTGCTGGTGCCGGGCTGGGAGGGCAGCCGATGAGCGGCAGGCTTTACGTGATCGGCACCGGCCCCGGCAACCCCGAGCAGATGACGCCGGAAGCGCTGGCCGCTGTCGATGCGGCGACGGATTTCTTCGGCTACGGACCTTATCTCGACAGGCTGGAGCTCCGCCACGATCAACTGCGGCATGCCTCGGACAATCGCGAGGAGCTCGGCAGGGCAGGGGCCGCACTCGCCATGGCGGCTGATGGCGCCAAGGTCTGCGTCGTCTCCGGCGGCGACCCCGGCGTCTTCGCCATGGCGGCCGCGGTCTGCGAAGCGATCGAGAACGGGCCGGCCGCGTGGCGCGCGGTCGATCTCATCATCCTGCCCGGCATCACGGCGATGCTGGCAGTGGCGGCAAGAGCAGGCGCTCCACTTGGCCATGATTTCTGTGCCATATCGCTGTCTGATAACCTAAAGCCTTGGAATATAATAGAAAACCGTCTTCTATCGGCGGCAAAGGCAGGTTTTGTCATCGCGCTTTATAATCCGATCAGCCGGGCGCGGCCCTGGCAGCTCGGCGAAGCCTTCAAGCTGTTACGTGACCATCTGCCTGCAGCAACACCGGTTATTTTCGGGCGGGCGGCCGGGCGACCGGACGAACGCATCGCCGTCCAGCAGCTTTCGCAGGCAGATGCGTCGATTGCCGATATGGCGACCTGCATCATCATCGGCTCGGCCGAGACACGCATCGTCACGCGGCCGGGCAGACTGGACCTCGTCTATACGCCGCGCTTCATGGCGGGGGGAAACAGGTGATCGATCGCCGCCAGCGCCGCCTCGACAGTTTCGACCGCCTTGACGATCGAGTCCGGCGCGCGCGCGACCATCATCACCTCGATACCGAGCAGGCGGGCGGCCTCGATCTTCGCATAGGTGGCGAGACCGCCGCTGTTCTTGGCGACGATGGCGTCGATGTCGTGCTGCGTCAGCAGATCGCTTTCGCCTTCCAGCGTGAACGGACCCCGCTCAAGGACATAATCGACATTATCAAGTGCAAGCGGCGGTTCGACGGGATCGACGCTGCGAACGAGGTAGTGATGTTGCGGCGCGGCTTCCGCATGATGCGCGCCCTGCCGGCCCGTCGCCAGGAAGACATGGCGGGGGGAGGGGCCGAGCGCTTCAATGGCAGCCGGAATGCTCCGCACGTCCCGCCAGCGATCGCCGGCCACGCGTTGCCATTGGGGACGGCGCAGAGCGATGGCAGCGATGCCCGTGGTCTCAGCCGCAAAAGCGGCATTGGCCGAAATGCGCTCGGCGAAGGGGTGCGTGGCGTCGATCAACAGGTCATATCCGCCGGCCTTCAGGAAATCGGCAAGTGCGGCAACACCGCCGAAGCCGCCGATGCGAACCGGAACAGGCTGGGTGGCCGGTTTTTCGGTGCGGCCGGCAAGCGACATCAAAACATCGCAGTCATCACGCTCCGCCAGCGCCTCGGCCAGCAGCCGCGCCTCGCTGGAGCCGCCGAGGATCAAGATGCGGGGTCTTCCCATGTCTGATGTCTCTCCTGCGTCCAGCCAGCGCTGGCTGACTATTATCGGCATCGGCGAAGATGGTCCAGAAGGGCTGGGCGAGGAAGCAAGGAGGCTGATTGCGACCGCACCTGCCGTCTTCGGCGGAGCGCGGCATCATGCACTCGCTGCCTCGCTGATCACAGGCGAAAGGCTTTCCTGGCAGAGCCCGTTCGAGCGCTCGGTCAAGGCTATCCTCGAAAGGCGCGGCACCCCGGTTGTCGTGCTCGCCTCCGGCGATCCCTTTCTCTATGGCGCCGGCGCAACGCTCTCCCGCCATGTGGCGGCGGAAGAGATGCGCACCATCCCCGCGCCCTCGGCCTTCAGCCTTGCCGCGTCTCGCCTTGGCTGGCCGCTGCAGGACGTCGCAGCGATCTCGCTGCATGGAAGGCCGATCGATCTGATCAGGCCGCATCTGCACCCCGGACGGCGCATCATCGCGCTGACCTCGGACGAGAAAGGCCCCGGCGATCTGGCTGCGCTGTTGACCGCTGCTGGCTTCGGTCAGTCACGGCTTACGGTGCTTGAGGCGCTGGGCGGCGTTCGGGAACGGCAGAGAAGTGCCCCGGCGACGGGTTTCGACCTCCTGGGCATCGATCCGCTGAATGTCTGCGCTGTCGATGTTGCGGCAGGGGAGGGGGCACGCATTCTGCCTTTTGCTGCCGGGATCGAGGATGAGCTGTTCGAGCATGATGGGCAGATCACCAAACGCGAAATCCGAGCGATGACGCTTTCGGCGCTCGCGCCACGTCATGGCGAACTGCTCTGGGATATCGGCGCGGGCTCGGGATCGATCGGCATCGAATGGATGCTGGCCGATCCGTCGCTGAAGGCGATCGCCGTCGAGCAGTCGTCGGAACGGGCCGCACGTGTCGCCCGCAATGCAGCTGCCTTTGGCGTGCCGCATCTTGCCGTCGTCGAAGGTGCAGCACCCAATGCGCTGGACGGCCTGCCGGAACCGGATGTGATCTTCCTCGGCGGCGGCGGCAGCGAACCGGGTGTTGTCGACACGGCGATTGTCGCGCTGAAGCGGGGAGGGCGGCTCGTTGCCAATGCCGTGACGCTGGAAATGGAAGCGGTTCTGCTCGGCGAACATGGCAAACACGGCGGCTTCCTCACGCGGATCGAAATATCGCGCGCAAAGCCCGTCGGCGGCATGAGCGGCTGGCGGCCGGCCATGCCGGTAACGCAGTGGCGCTGGACGAAAGGATGACGAGATGACGGTGCATTTCATCGGCGCGGGACCAGGTGCTGCGGATCTGATCACGGTGCGTGGCCGCGATCTCATCGCCCGATGCCCGGTCTGCCTTTATGCCGGCTCGATCGTCTCGCCCGAACTGCTGCAATATTGTCCGTTGGACGCACGTATCGTCGATACGGCGCCGATGTCGCTCGACGAGATCGAGGCGGAATATCTTCGCGCTGCCGCGGCCGGCCAGGATGTCGCCCGGCTGCATTCCGGCGATCTCTCTGTCTGGAGTGCAGTCGCCGAGCAGGTGCGCCGGCTTCAAAAACACGGCATCGATTATACGATGACGCCAGGCGTTCCGGCCTTTGCCGCCGCAGCATCAGCCCTCGGCCGAGAGCTGACGATCCCGGCCGTGGCCCAAAGCCTGGTGCTGACCCGCGTTTCCGGCCGCGCTTCACCGATGCCGAACGACGAAACACTGGCGAAGTTCGGCGCGACGGGCGCCACGCTGGCGATCCATCTGGCAATCCACACGCTGAAGCAAGTGGTCGAAGAGTTGACGCCGCTTTACGGCGTCGACTGCCCTGTCGCAATCGTCGTCAAGGCCTCCTGGCCGGACGAGCGCATCCTGCGCGGCACGCTCGCCGATATCGAAGCAAAGGTTGCCGCCGAACCGATCGAACGCACAGCGATCATCTTCGTCGGCCCTTCGTTGGCAGTGGAAGATTTCCGCGAAAGTTCGCTCTACGATCCGGCCTATCAGCGCCGGTTCAGAGGCAGAGAATAGCGTCAAGCGACCGCGCGGCTTTTAGACCCGTGCGCTGAGATACTCCATGCTGGCGCGCAGCGCGCCGGCCGGATCCTTTAGCGCATGCACCTCCGCCGCGAAGGGCTCGAAGGACAACGAGCCGTTATAGCCCGCCTGCAACAGGGCCCTGACCTGCCCGGCATTGTCGAGCAGGTCGTCGGCATTGACCAGGACACGGTGGGAATCGCGCATATCGGCAACGGAAACAGCCGGGTCGTCGACGCCGGAGATGTGCACAAGGCCGGTCAGTTGCGGAAAGGTCGCGGCTTCGCCGGCAAGGTGATGGTGGAAGGTATCGTGGACCAGCCTGAAGGTCGACTGCGCGCCGAGTTCCTCGATGGCCTCGGCCGCCTCGGTCTTGGAGCGCAGCGAGCAGATCTCGAAACCGAGCGGCTCGACGAGACCGATAATGCCTGCTTCCTCGAGCATCGGCTTCAGCGCAATCAGAGACTGGCGCAGATTGGCCTGCCGTTCGCCATCGGCGCAGCCGGTGCCGTCATTCTTCGGAACGAGGACGAGCGCCTTGGCGCCGGACGCGCTGGCATAATCGATCAGCTCCTGCGCTTCGGCGGCCCGGGTCGCGTTCCACTCGTTGAAACGCTGCAGGGCGTTGATCGAGATGATCGTCACGCCGTGGCGGGCAGCCGCTTGCCTGATCGTTTCGGGTTTGGTGCCGTCGAGAATGGCATTGCCGGAAAGGTCGTTGCGGATCTCGACGGCATCGATGCCGAGCGATCGGGCCAGCGCGAAAAAATCATCGATGGCAAGCGATGGTGCTGCCATATGGTTGAGCGCAAAACGGATCGAAGTCATGACTGCTATCTCCTCCTCATCTCCGCGACAGGGCGGAGCGGTCCTCGTGAATGGGTCCCGCGAATCTCTATCGGAATTCGCGTTGCAATCCATCCGTCATCGCCGGCGCCCGCTTTCATCGCTGAGAGAATTTCGAACGGAATGATGGAATTCCATCAATGCTTAGATGTTCTCAGAAATATGGATATCGAAAGGCAGGAAGAGCTGCCCGGGAACAGCCGTTTCGCCGTTTTCGATGGCCCCCGTCATCAGCACCATCAACTCCTTGCAGAGGGCGGGCAGCGGGGTTCCGATCGCCATGGCGACGATATCGTCGGCAAGGCCGGCTTTGCTGTCGGGCGTCAGCTCGTTGACCACGAGAACGATCTTGCCGCCGACGCCTTCTTCGCGGAATGCCGAGATCGCCCCTTCCATGCCGCCGCCGCAGACATAGAGGCCAACGAGATCGGGATGTTTCTGTAGCAGCGTCAACGTCGCCTCATGAGTGATCTCGGCGGTCTCGAGATTGATCAGCGTGTCGACGACATCGAACTCCGGCGCATTCTCGCGAAAATAGGAGCGGAAGCCGATTTCTCTGAGCTCATGGCCGTGAAAGCGGTGGCTGCCGACGAAACAGGCGACCTTACCGGGCCTGCCTGCCGTGCGCGCAATCGTCCAGGCGGCGGTGCGCCCGACCTTGCGGTTGTTGACGCCGACATAGGCGTCGCGCACGCCCGTTGCGAGATCTGAGAGCAGCGAGAAGACGGGAATACCGCGCTCCTTCAATTCCTCGACCGCGGTCGTCACCGCCGGATAATCCGGACCGACGAGAGCAACGGCTTGGTTGCGGGCGCCGAGCGTCTTGATCTTTTCGACGATCGCAGCCGGCGTCGCGGCTGACGGAAAGTCGATCTGCGTCTGGATGCGCGCCGTCGTCAGCGCGCGCGCTGCGGTTTCGATCTCACGCACGAAGCTCTGATAGAAGGGCTGCATCGGCTTCTGCAGCAGGAAGGCGAGCTTGTATTGCGGCAGATCTTCGAAGACGCGCTGCTTGATCAGCCCGACAGCGTGATAGCCGATCGACTGCGCCGCATCATAGACCCGTCTCGCCGTTTCCTCGCGTACGCGGTGGCGAGCGTTGAGAACGCGGTCAACGGTGGCAACACTAACGCCGGAGGCGCGGGCGAGATCGGAGATGGTGGGACGGCGCATCGGCGTTCCTGATGGATTCAATCACGAATGCAAGTCATTCGTGATGGCTTTTGATAGATTATATCAAGCCTGCATTGAGCGCTTTCCAAAGTCAACCTATTCTCCCGGGGCAAGGGCAACGGGAGGCGGAAATGGCGACCCAGACAAAGAAGCGCGACTACGACCTGCTCGGCGAAAGCGGCCGCACCGCCGTCGAGACGGGGCTGGCGGCAGCCGAATGGTATCACACCGACATTGCGCGCAAGGAGATGAAGGCGTTGATGCAGCGCTCCGATGCGCCGCCGATCCGCGACACGATCATCTGGCTCGGCAGCATGGTGGTCCTTGCCGGGCTCGGCACTTATTTCTGGGGCTCGTGGATCGCGCTGCCCTTCTTCCTCGCCTATGGCGTGCTCTACGGCTCGGCCTCCGATAGCCGCTGGCACGAATGCGGCCATGGCACCGCCTTCAAGACGCGCTGGATGAACGATGTCGTCTATCAGATTGCCTGCTTCATGATCATGCGCAATCCGGTGACCTGGCGCTGGAGCCATGCCCGCCATCACACCGATACGGTGATCGTCGGCCGCGATCCCGAGATCGCCGTGATGCGGCCGCCTGATCTCTTCCGGCTGGTGCTTAATTTCTTCGGTATCCTCGACGCCTGGCATGCGATCGTCGACATGCTGCGCAATGCCTTCGGCGGCGTCAGCGCGGCGGAAAAGACTTTCATTCCGGAGATGGAGCAACCGAAGGCAATCCGCATCGCCCGCATCTGGCTGGCGATCTATCTGGCCACGATCGCAGCCGCGATCGCCATGGGTTCGATCCTGCCGCTGATCCTGATCGGCCTGCCGCGCCTCTATGGCGCCTGGCACCATGTGCTGACCGGTCTGCTGCAGCATGGCGGCCTTGCCGACAATGTGACCGACCATCGGCTGAACAGCCGCACGGTCTATATGAACCCCAT
The DNA here is from genome assembly GCF_008919455.1 of Rhizobium sp. PEPV16. Taxonomy (NCBI): domain Bacteria; kingdom Pseudomonadati; phylum Pseudomonadota; class Alphaproteobacteria; order Hyphomicrobiales; family Rhizobiaceae; genus Rhizobium; species Rhizobium sp. PEPV16. The sequence continues at coordinate 18,736 of NZ_VSZV01000296.1, read as the reverse complement.
CAGCCGCTTCATCTACTGGAACATGAACTACCACGTCGAACATCACATGTTTCCGATGGTGCCCTACCACGCGCTGCCCAAGCTGCACGCGATGATCAAGCACGACCTGCCGGCGCCGAACCCGTCGATCTGGTCCGGCTATCGCGAGATGATCCCGGCCTTCCTGCGCCAGTTGCGCAACGAGGATTATTTCCTGAAGCGCGAACTGCCGGCCACCGCGCGGCCCTATCGCGAGGAATTCCACAACGAGCTGGCTCCGGCCGCGCAATAAAGACAATCGAGGGAGGACAAGATGAGCGGAAATTGGATCCAGGTCTGCGACAAGGATGAGATCGACGAGGAGGATGTCATCCGCTTCGATCACGACGGGCGCACCTTCGCGGTCTATCGCAGCCCGGACGACGAATTCTTCGCGACCGACGGGCTCTGCACACATGAACATATCCACCTCGCCGACGGGCTTGTCATGGATGAGATCATCGAATGTCCAAAGCATAATGGCCGCTTCAACTACAAGACGGGCGAAGCCAAGGGCGCGCCGGTCTGCGTCAATCTCAAGACCTATCCTGTCAAGATCGAAGACGGCGCCGTCTTCATCTCGCTCTGAGGGAGGCCGGCATGGCTCACTACGTCATCCTGGGAGCGGGCGAATGCGGTGCGCGCGCCGCCTTCGCCTTGCGGGAAAAGGGCTTTGCCGGCGAGATAACGCTGGTTGGCGCCGAGCCGCTTCCGCCCTATGAACGGCCGCCGCTTTCGAAGGCCGGCTCCACCGATGCAAGCGATCCGAAATTCATCGCCGCGGCGGAAAAATATATCGAAAACGGCATCCGGCTGCTGACCGGCCTCGAGGCAAGGGATCTCGACACCGCATCCAGGACCGTCACGCTTTCGGACGGTACCGTGCTTTCCTACGACAAGCTTCTGCTTGCGACGGGTGCCGCCGCGCGGTCGTTCCCCGGCGCGCCGCAGGGCAGCCCGCATATTCGCGCGCTGAGGACACATCACGATGCGGCGGTGCTGCGCGAAGCAATGAAGCCCGGACAGCATATCGCCATTATCGGCGGCGGGTTCATCGGACTGGAACTTGCGGCAACGGCGCGGCTGCGTGGCGCCGACGTCACCGTCATCGAGGGGCTGGAACGCGTGCTGAAGCGTGGCGTGCCGGAGGAGATCGCCCATCTGCTCACCGAGCGCCACCGAGCCGAGGGCGTCAATGTCCGCTGCGGCGTCTCCATCGAGGCGCTGACTACGGAAAACGGAAAAGCCCTAATCCGATTGCCGACCGGCGAGGTGATCGAATCCGATCTCGTCCTCGTCGGCATCGGTGCACGGCCGAATATCGAGATCGCCGAAAGGGCAGGCCTCGCAATCGACAATGGCATTGCCGTCGACACCTATCTCCAGACCTCCGCAGCTGATGTCTTTGCGGCCGGCGACTGCTGCTCCTTTCCGCTGCCGATCTATGGCGGCCGGCAGGTGCGGCTCGAATCCTGGCGAAATGCCCAGGAGCAGGGCACATTGGCCGCGGCCAACATGCTCGGCCTCAACCAAGCCGTTTCATCAGTGCCATGGTTCTGGTCGGACCAATACGACTTGACGCTGCAGATATCAGGCCTCGCCGAAGGCGCTGCCACGCATCAGCGCCGTGAACTCGGTGCAGGCGCCTTCATTCTCTTCCATCTCGACGCCGACGGACGATTAATCGCCGCAAGCGGCATCGGGCCGGGCAATGCGGTGGCGCGCGACATCAGGCTCGCCGAAATGCTGATCGCAGCGCGCGCCCATCCGAACCCGGCGGCACTCGCAGCCAGCGACATCAAGCTGAAATCCCTGCTGGCCGCCTGAGCTCTCCGATATTTTCAAAGGAATTGATGATGAAGAAACATAAACGCGCAACCGTCGCCGATCTGCTTTCGGAAAAAGGCAAGCGCCAGCTCACAATGCTGCGCGTCACCTCGCTGGAGGAGGCGGACGCCGCCGAAAAAGCGGGGATTGACATCGTCTCCGTGCCGCCCTCGCTGCTAGGGCCGGTCTTTCGTGAGATCGCCCCCACTCCCTTTGCCATTCCGGGGCTCGAATATGGCGATCATGTCTCGGCCGAGGACTATCTGCGTGCGGCCTTCGCGGCGCTAAAGGCGGGCGGCGACGCGGTCTATTGCGCCGCAAGTCTGCAGACGATCCGCCGCATGCGCGATGAAGGCATCCCGGTCTGTGGCCATCTCGGTCTGATCCCTTCGAAGGCGACCTGGACGGGCGGCTTTCGCGCCGTCGGCAAGACGGCGGCGAGTGCGGCCGAAATCTGGCGGCAAACCAAGGCGCTGGAAGAGGCCGGCGCCTTCGCCGCCGAAATCGAAGTCGTGCCGGGAGATGTGGCTGCCGCGATCAGCAGCAACACCTCGATGCTGATGATCTCCATGGGAGCAGGCAGCGGCTGCGACGCTCAGTATCTCTTCGCCGACGACGTGCTCGGCGCCAATCGCGACCACTATCCCCGTCACGCCAAGATCTATCGCGACTTTGCCGCCGAACACGATCGGCTGCAGCGCGAGCGCATCGCCGCCTTTACGGAATTTGCCGAAGATGTCAGGACCGGCGCCTATCCGGAAAAGCGCCATCTCGTCGGTATCGACGTCGCGGAACTGGAAATCTTCCTGCAGCGGCTGAAAAGCGACACGGGCAATAGCTGAGGGCAAACGCGTTCTATTGCCTCGATGATGTGGGAAGCGCCGCAAAGGCGCTTCCTCTCCATTGGCTTCCGTCCCGGCCTGTGTCAGGAATTATCCGTTCGATTCATTCGGAACGGAGTATTCGGTCCCCCGTGACGATCGGCTTTGCGCATGCGGAATTGATTGCGGTGCTCGTCGCGGTGACGGGAGACGAGCCGCGCGTGATGACCATCCGCTCCGGCAACGCGCTGCCGTCAGGCCCTTTCGAAATGGGGCATCGCACCCTGCAATCGGGCCTGCGCGAATGGGTGCAGGAGCAGACAGAACATCCCGTCGGCTATCTCGAACAGCTCTATACCTTCGCCGACCGCGACCGGAACAACGACATCCCAGGCGGACGGACGATCTCGATCAGCTATCTCGGCCTCGTCAACGAGCAGTCGGGCGCCGGCCGGCCGGGATGGCACGGCTGGTACGAATATTTCCCCTGGGAAGACCATCGACAGGGCCGGCCAGCCGTGCTTGACGAGATCATGGCGCGCCTGAGGAACTGGGCCGATGCCGATCCGGCAAGGCGTGACCATCGCCATCGCCGGGCGGATTTCACCTTCGGCCTCGACGGCGGCGGCTGGAACGAGGATCTAGCCCTGCAGCGCTACGAACTGCTTTACGAAGCACGGCTCGTCTCGGAAGCCGGATGCGGGGCGGAGGCCAATCTCGGCCGGGCAATGTTTGCCGATCATCGCCGTATTCTCGCGACCGGAATCGCCCGGCTGCGCGCCAAGATCAAATACCGCCCCGTCGTCTTCGAGCTGATGCCGGAGAGTTTTACCCTGTTGAGGCTCCAGCGCACCATCGAAGCCTTGGCGGGGCTGACGCTGCACAAGCAGAATTTCCGCCGCCTCATCGAACAGCAGGAACTGGTCGAGGAAACCGGCGGCACCGAAAGCGAAACCGGCGGCCGGCCGGCCAAGCTTTTCCGCTTTCGCCACACCGTGCTCGAAGAACGGGCGCTGGCAGGAACGAAATTACCGCTCTCCCGCAATTGACATATGCTCACCGTGAGAATATCTCTTTGCCTATGATATGCTCAAAGAGAGCATAATTAGGAGCCGGTCATGAATTACCCTGTTTCCGCATCCTCGCTCTACGAGCGCGTCAGCCGTGTCATTCCCAAAGCCGAATGGATGACGTTCGAAAACGACGTCGACGCGATCCTCGAACTCAAGCGCCGCCGCAACGCCGTCATTCTCGCGCACAACTATCAGACACCGGAGATCTTCCACGGCGTGGCCGATATTGTCGGCGACAGCTTGGCGCTCGCCCGCAAGGCGATCGAGGTCGATGCCGATGTCATCGTGCTTGCCGGCGTGCATTTCATGGCCGAGACCGCCAAGCTGCTGAACCCCGGGAAAACCGTGCTGATTCCGGATCTCGGCGCCGGCTGTTCGCTGGCGGATTCGATCACGCCCGAGGATATCGCCCTGCTGCGCCAGGCCCACCCCGGCGTGCCCATCGTCACCTATGTCAATACCTCGGCCGCGGTGAAGGCTGCCTCCGATATCTGCTGCACCTCGGGCAATGCCAAGCAGGTGGTCGAGTCGCTCGGCGTGCCGAAGGTGCTGATGATCCCGGACGAATATCTGGCGCGCAATGTCGCCCGCGAGACTGATGTCGAGATCATCGCCTGGCATGGCCATTGCGAGGTGCACGAACTCTTCACCGCCGAGGACGTGCGCCAGCTGCGCGAAAACCATCCCGGCGTAACCGTGCTCGCCCATCCTGAATGCCCGCCCGAGGTGGTGGCCGAAGCCGATTTCGCCGGCTCCACCGCTGTCATGTCGGATTATGTCGGCAGGCAGAAACCGGCGCGCGTCGTGCTACTTACCGAATGCTCGATGAGCGACAATGTCGCTGTGCACCATCCCGATGTCGAATTCATTCGCCCCTGCAATCTCTGCCCGCATATGAAGCGGATCACGCTGGCCAATATCCGCGCGGCACTCGAGGAAAACCGCCACGAGGTCACCATCGATCCTGCAATTGCGGTGGCCGCGCGCCGCGCCGTCGAGAGGATGCTGGCGATATGACCGAAATTCTCGAGCAGCTATCAGGACGCACCGTGATCGTCGGCAGCGGGCTCGCGGGATTGATGACCGCGCTGACACTGGCGCCTGAACCTTCCGTGATCGTTACTCGCGCGGCCCTAGGCGCGGAGACGTCGAGCGCCTGGGCGCAGGGCGGCATCGCCGCCAGCATGGGCGCCGACGACAGTGCGGCGCTGCATCTTGCCGATACGCTTGCCGCCGGTGACGGGCTCTGCGATCCGGCCATTGCCGCCGGCATCATTGCCGAGGCACCGGCGGCGATCGCGGCGCTGGAGCAAGCCGGTGTGCGGTTCGACCGTAATACCGCGGGAGACCTCTCGCTCGGGCTGGAGGCGGCCCATAATCGCCGCCGTATCGTCCATGCCGAAGGCGACGGCTCGGGTGCGGCGATCATCGCCGCGCTGATCGAGGCGGTGATGAAAACGCCAGCTATATCAGTGCTCGAAGGCTTCGAGGCGCGGCGGATTCTGATGGACGGCGAGCAGGTCGCCGGCCTGCTTTGCGCGACCGCGAATGGCGCCGCCATTCTGCCGACATCGAAGGTGGTGCTCGCCACCGGCGGCATTGGCGGGCTTTACGACGCGACCACCAATCCGATGGGCAATTTCGGCCAGGGGATCGCGCTTGCGGCAAGGGCCGGTGCCGCGCTCGCCGATATGGAATTCGTCCAGTTCCATCCGACCGCACTCGATTCACGCCGCAGGCCGCTCGCGCTCATCAGCGAGGCGGTGCGCGGGGAGGGGGCTTTGCTCGTCAATGAGCGGGGCGAACGGTTCATGGCCCGCATATCAGGCGCCGAACTTGCACCGCGCGACGTGGTGGCGCGGGCGATCAGCGCGGAAATTGCCCGTGGCGGACGGGTCTTTCTCGATGCCCGGGATGCTCTCGGCAGCAGCTTTGCTGCACGCTTTCCTGCCATTTCCGCCCTTTGCGGCGAGGCCGGCATCGATCCGGCGAAGGACCTCATTCCGGTGCGCCCGGCCGTTCACTATCACATGGGCGGCGTGGCCACGGAGGCAAACGGCCGCAGCTCGGTTCCCGGTCTCTGGGTCGCGGGAGAGGCGGCCTCGACCGGCCTGCACGGCGCAAACCGGCTCGCCAGCAATTCACTGCTGGAGGCGGCGGTGATGGGTATGCGGGCAGCGCGCGACATATCAGGCGCCCCCGCAAGTGCCGCCGGCACCATCTTCCTCGAGAGGCTGCCGGCGCCGGCCGATGCGTCATTCGTGCGGCCGATCGTCTCGCGCCATCTCGGCGTGCTGCGCAATGCCGGCGCCATTCATGGCGCGATCGCCGCACTGCTGCCGCTTGCCGAAGGCAACGGCCCTGCCGCCGATCCGGCTATCGTGGCGCTGCTGATCGCCGTCTTTGCCAGCCTGCGGATGGAATCGCGCGGCGCCCATGCCCGCACCGATTTTCCGCTGAAGCTCGCCAACGCCAACCGGCGCCAGATGCACCTTTCCCAAGCGCTGGAGATCGCCCGCGCGACGCCGCCCTATGCCCTTGCAAGGAGTGCCTGAGATGAGCCTTGTTCCTCTTCCGCGCCTGATCGTCGAGCCGCTGGTGCGGGCTGCCCTTCTCGAAGATCTGGGTCTTGCCGGTGACATCACCTCGGCCTCCGTCATCCCTCACGATCACCGTTCGACGGTGGTGATGGCGGCGCGTCAGCCGGGCGTGATCGCCGGTCTCGATGCCGCCGAACTCGCTTTCTCTCTCGTCGATCCCGAGATCGTCTTGCGCCGCCATCTTCAGGATGGCGACGCGGTCAAGCCTGGCGACGTGATCGCCACCATCGAAGGCCCGTCGCGCGGCCTGCTGAGCGCCGAGCGCACCGCGCTGAATTTCCTCGGTCACCTCTCTGGCATCGCCACAGTGACGGCAGGGATCGCCGCCGCCATTCGCGGCACCAAGGCATCAGTTGCCTGCACGCGCAAGACGACGCCGGGGCTGAGGGCGCTGGAGAAATATGCGGTGCGGGCCGGTGGCGGCATGAACCACCGTTTCGCGCTTTATGACGCGGTGCTGATCAAGGATAATCATGTCGCCATCGCCGGTGGGGTCACTGAAGCGATCCGCCGGGCGCGGGCAGGCGTCGGCCATATGGTGAAGATCGAGGTCGAAGTGGACACCCTCGATCAGCTGCGTGAAGCGATGGAGACCGGCGTCGACGCCGTTCTGCTCGACAATATGACGCCGGATCAGCTGCGCGAAGCCGTCGCCATCGTCGCCGGCCGGGCCATCACCGAGGCATCCGGCCGGGTCACGCCGATAACGGCTGCCGCAATCGCTACTTCCGGTGTCGACCTCATTTCCGTCGGCTGGCTGACACACAGCGCCCCGGTGCTGGATATCGGGCTCGACTTCGTCGGGGCCGCGACCGCAACGGAGGTCAGCCCGAGAAGGATTGCACAGGTGCTGTGACCCCTCAGGCCCGCTTCGGCTGGACTTCCTTGTCGCTGTCGAATTCCAGCAGTTCGATCATGACGCCGAGATCGGGCACCGTGTCGTAATAGGCATAGCGCCCGTGGCCGCCATCGAATTCGCCACGCTGGAGCAGGCGATGGCCCTTGTCTTCCAGATAGCGGTTTCGCTCAGTGAGGTTCTTCGTCTTGAAGGCGATGTGGTGGCAGCCGGGACCCTTCTCCTCCAGCAGCTCGCGCCAAGTGCTCTTTTCCGGGCCGGGCTGCAGGAATTCGACATCGATATTGCCGGACGTGAACCAGCATGACAATCGGGACGACTGGTGCCGCTTTGCCCAGCGTTCGATCGAGCCCATCAAGGTGCTCGGACTGTAACGCGATCACGATCGGACCCATCAGCCGGCGATGAAGGGCTGCCAATAACCTGCCGCCACAGAAGGCAACCCGCAGCCTGTCGAAAGTGTTGGCGAAGCATTTCCTCCCCGTGTGGCGCGAGAATATGCAAATATTCGATGAAAATTCTTCTTTTTAAAGCAAAGCCGCTATGCGCCGGGCTCTTATGGCTCTAACATGTTTTTGATTGGCCGGTGCGCTTGCGCGCCTTGGCTTTCAGGGGTGAGAACCGAGATGCAACGGACATCCGGCAGATGCTGACGAACAGGCTATGCCTGCTCGGAAGACCGAGATTGCTGGCGGCGGGGAAGGAACTCCCCTTGCCGGAGAAGTCTTATTTTCTCCTCGCCATGCTCGCCGCCGAACCCAATTTCGAACTCGACCGCGAAACCGTCAGGCGGCAGCTCTGGCAATCGGAGCTGCCGGAAAAGCGGGCTGGCAGCCTGCGCCAGCTGCTGGCACGCATCGAACAGAGCATTCCCGCCGGCCTTCCACCGCTGCTTGCCGCGACCCGAACCCATATCGGCCTTGCCGATCGCTGGGAGGTCGACGTTCATATCCTGAAACAGAAAGGGCCGCTCGCGCCCGAAGACGGCGACCTGCTGAACGGCGAATTGCTCGAAGGCGTCAAATCGCCGACGCAGGGCGCCGAGGACTGGCTGACCTTTGAGCGCCAGCGTGTCGACGAGTTGCGCTCCGCCCATCTCGCCCGGTTGGTCGAGACATCGGAAGACAGATCGGATGAAGATCAGGTCATGCTTGCCAGGCGCCTGTTGGAACTCGACTCTGCCAGTGAGACGGCCTATCGCGCCTTGATGCGCACCTATGTCAGGATGAACGATCCGGCAGCGGCGCGTCAGGCCTATCTGAAGTGTAAGAGCCAGCTGAAAGACGACTTCGACACCGAGCCGGAAGAAAGCACCACCGCTCTTGCCCGCGAACTGAACCTGGTGCCGGCAGCACAGGCGACGTCGGGACATCCTCAGTCGGCGCCTAACCTTTCCGTCGGACCGCTTGGTCAGCCGCGCATCATCATCCTGCCGCCGGAAAGCATCTTCACCGATCCGCTGATGGAGCGCGTCGGCAGGGCCCTTCTCGAAGACGTCACCATCGGCCTCAGCCAGCAGCGCGGCTTCAAGGTGATCGCGGCGCATACGAGCCTGGAAATCCTCAGCCGTTCGATCGATCCGTCGCGTGCCGTGCCCGGTCCGCTCGACCTCAGCTTCGACTATGCGGTCTACGTCACCATCCAGGGCCGCGACGAGGATGTCTACGCGACCTGCCGGCTGACGCGGACGACGACTTCGGAGGTGATCTGGGCCATCGAACTGCCGCTGGTCATGCAGAAGATCAGCGAATCCTTCGCGCATCTGACGCGGCGGATCGTCTCCTCGCTTGCCGACACGATCGAGCGCCACGAACTCGCGATACCGATCGGCGAGGCGCCGCCGTCCGCCTACCGTCTCTACCTGGAAGGCAAGCGGCTGATTGCCCAGACAGACCTGCAGCATCTGCGCCAGGCGCGCAAATGGTTCAAATCCTCGCTCAATCGTTATGAACATTTCTCCGCCGCCCATGCCGGCATGTCACGCGCGCTCGGCATGGAATGGCTGATCCGCGGCATGCGGGACAAGGAACTGCTCGACGAGGCGAACGGTGCTGCCCGGCAGGCGCAGCAGTCCGACCCGAACAGCGGCCGGGCCTATCGCGAGCTCGGCTTCGTGGCGCTTTATCGGCGCCGCTTCGACGAAAGCCTGGAATATTTTCAGCAAGCCCAGGATCTCAATCCCAACGATGCCGACATCCTGGCCGACTATGCCGATGCGCTTTCCCATGATGGCGATTTCGATCGAGCGCTGGAGCTCAGCCGCGCTGCCTTCAAACTCAATCCGCTGCCGCCGGACTACTACTACTGGAACCTCGGCGGCATCCACTTCATGCGCGAAGAGTATGAAATGGCGATCGAGGCGCTGGAACCGGTGAAGACGAAGCAGGCGACGGCCCGCCTGCTCGCCGCCTCGCATGCCATGGCAGGCGACACCGGCAAGGCCAGGAACTACGCCAGGATGGTGCTGGAAAACTTCCCCGATTTCCGCAGTGAGGACATCCGCCATTTCGTCCCCGATCGCGATCCCGCCTATACGGAACCGCTGATACAGGGCCTGCAACTTGCCGGTCTTCCCTGATTGCACGGCCTTTTAACGAAGCCTGTAACGCTTAAATGACGCAGGCAATGTTTCTTTCCGATGGTTAACGGCAGCAAGGCGCTGCCTGACCAATCGGAGATGAAACATGAAGACGAATGCTGACACCACTGCAGCTCAGACACAGTCACTGCGCTTCTCTGCAGCCGCCAGAGCGGCCCTGAAGCAGGACGAACTCAACGTTTCCGCCAATGCGCTCGAGAGCCTGACGCATGCGCTGAGGTTCCGCTAAGGTACAGATCGGTATGTCCGCTTTCACCGACCTTGAAACGCTTGCCGGTGACCTTAAACGATCATCGGCCGGTGTCAGCGATTATCATGACCGCGCGGTCCCGCCGGCTCAGACCCTCGCAGCCATCAGGCCGCATCTGCGCGAATTCGGCATTACGCGCGTCGGTCTGCTGACCGCGCTCGACGTTCTGAACATCCCCGTCGCCTTCGCAACGAGGCCGAACAGTCATACGCTGTCGGTTTTTCAGGGCAAGGGTATCGACAACGATGCCGCCATGGCCTCGGCGGCGATGGAGGCGGTCGAGACGCGGATCGCCGAAATTACCCCCGCCGACCTGACGCAGGCGACGGTCGAGAGTATGCGGGCGGAGCGTGCCGCGATGATCGATCTCGACAATGTCGCACGCTGCGCGCCCGACGAAATCGGCAGCAGCCCCATTCCGTGGTGCTCCGGCCTCGACATTCTTTCCGGCAGTAGCGTCTTCGTGCCCTGGTGGCTCATCGGTCTCGACCATCGCGGCGACAGGCCGCCGGGCTTCGAGCAGTCGAGCGATGGGCTTGCCTCCGGCAACACGCCGTCCGAAGCAGTCCTGCATGGGCTTTGCGAGCTGGTGGAGCGCGACGCCTGGGCCTTGACCCAGCTGAAATCGCCCGAGCGCCTGAAGGAGAGCCGCATCGACCCCGCCTCCTTCGGCGATGCGGTCATCGACGTCATGACCGACCGGATCACCCGCGCCGGCATGAAACTGCTGCTGCTCGACATGACGACGGATATCGACGTTCCCGCTTTTCTGGCCGTCATCATGCCAGGCAACCTTTCCGACCGTGTCGACGCGCGCTGGTCGCATGTCTGCGGTGGCTGCGGCTGCCACCCCGATCCCGTGCGCGCCGCGCTGCGCGCCATCACCGAAGCGGCGCAGAGCCGGCTGACCGCGATTGCCGGCAGCCGCGACGATTTCTCGCCGCGCATCTATCAGCGGCTCGACAGGAGTGCGGCGATGCAGCAGGTGGTCGAACTCTGCGAGGGCAGCGGCCGGATGCGCTCGTTCCAGGCCCGCGATCGCCGCCCGGCGACGATCCAGGACACCATCGGCCATATTGCCGACCGGCTGGCAGCGACCGGCATCGAGCAGATCGTCGTCGTGCCGTTTTCGCATCGAGCCCTGCCGATCTCGGTCGTCAGGGTGATCGTGCCGGGACTGGAGGTCGATATTTCAGGCCAATACATCCAGCTCGGCCTGCGGGCGGTCAACACCATGAGAGGAGCCGAATCATGAAGGTGCTGTTCGTCGGCCCAAGCCTTGGCAGCGATCTTGCCGCGGCAAGAGCCATGTCTCCCCGCATCGATTTCCGGCCGCCCGCCGCCGCCGGCGACATCCTGAAAGCCGTTCAGGACGGCGCCACCGCGATCGGCCTGGTCGACGGCTATTTCGGCGATCTGCCTTCGGTCTGGCACAAGGAAATCCTGTACGCACTCGAACACGATGTCGCCGTTGCCGGCGGCGCCAGCATGGGCGCGTTGCGGGCAGCCGAATGCGCGCCCTTCGGCATGGTCGGGCTCGGCTCGATCTTCGAAGATTATGAGTCCGGGCGGCTGCTCGACGATGAGGCCGTCGCGCTGGTGCATGCGCCGCAGGAGCTCGGCTGGCTGCCGCTTTCCGTACCCTGGGTCGATTTCGAACCGACCGTCGATGCGCTTTACGCCAACGGCGAAATCTCGCCCGGCGAACGCAAGAAGCTGCTGCTGGCCGGCCGTTTCCTGCATTTCTCCGAGCGCACCTATGCGAAGGTGGCCGACGAGTGCCATTTCCGCAAGCCGCGCCGCGACCACATCCTCGCCGCCATCCGCGGGAACCGCGTCGAGCGCAAGCGCGGCGACGCGTTACTGGTGCTGGAATGGCTGCGCCGGGACAAATTCCGCCCTGTCAACCGTGACTGGCGCTTTGCCGCGACCTCGCACTGGGAACTCCTGCACGCCGAAGTCACGCGCAATGCGGTTCCTGTAACGCTTGAATAACGGTCGCGGCGGAAGATGCAGTAATGATGGAATCGTAGGGTTCCACGACCAAAGAGGGCGGGAACGATGTTTGAACAACACCACGAAGGTACCGGCAGCGAATACGCAAGGATCTTCCGGCTGCTGTCGGCAGCCAAGGAGGAGGCTGAAAAGCTTCAGCTGCGCAATTTGATGCACCTGACGAACATGGCGCTGCTGCAGGTCGTCATCGATTGGGACGGCATAGATCCCGACAGGGAGCTTGACGTCAATCTCGAAAAGCTGGTTGGCAGCAAAGCCAAGATCGCAATGAAGGATGCCAGCGAGAATCTAATCCTGATCGATCGCCATTGATCTCGATCGATTGCTATTGATCTCGATCGATCGCCATTGATCCGATCGATCCTGATTGACCCTCATTCGGTCCGTTTGGAGCGCGTGAAGGACAACCGGCCTATTCGGCCGCTTCGGTATCCAACTGTCCGGTGTTGGCAATCGCCTGGACGAGCTTCAGGATCTTCTTGCGAAGCGCCTCGTTCTTGATCGAAAAGAACGCCGCATTAAGAAGCACGCCTTCGCGCGAAATAACGAATTCCTCGCTCGGGGCGGCGTTGTCGTTGGCCGTATCAGGGGTCGACAGGTCGTCAAAAAACGTCCTGACATCCACCTTCAGCGCGCCGGCGATTTCGACCAGCATACTGGCGGAAACGCGGTTGGAACCCTTTTCGTATTTCTGGATCTGCTGGAACGTTACGCCCACACGATCGCCCAGTTCCGTTTGAGAAACTTTCCTCAATAGACGCTGGATGCGGATCGTCTTTCCGACGTGAACGTCGACGGAATGCGGTTCTTCTTTCATCTCATTTCCCTTCTGAAGGCAGCGGACAAGGGGTTATTCGCCATATCCGTGTCAACAACTTTTAGCCGAGATAAATAAGGCTAGCAATTGCTTGCATGTAGATAGAGTTAAACTCGAAAATCGGTCCCTTTTTGTCCCGGAATGGTACAAAAAACATGCCGAAATGGCACGCCCAGGAGACCGGTCGCTTTATTTTGTGACGTCAGAGCGACCAGAGGCGCTGTGCATTGGCGAAAAGCAGCTTCGAGCGCTCTGTCTCGCTCACGCCGGAAAGCATGGAGTAGGTCGCCGCAACCCAGGTAGAGAGGCCGCCACCGAGCGTGCAGACGGGCCAGTCGCTGCCCCAGACGACGCGGTCCCAGCCGAAACCTGCGATCACATGTTCGATGTAGGGCTGCAGCGTTTGCGCCGTCCATGTCTTGGCATCGGCATAGGCGACCACGCCGGAGACCTTGCAGACGACGTTCGGCCGCCGGGCAATCTCTGATATACCGGCCTTCCAGGGCTCAAAGGCATCCGAGCGGATGTCCGGCACGCCGCAATGGTCGAGCACGAACTGCACATCAGGCGCAAGATCGACGAGGGCGGTCACACGGTCCGCCTGATGCGGCAACGTGCAAAGGTCGAAGGTAAGGCCGCTGCCGCTGATGCGCCTGATGTTTTCGCGGAACAGGGCGCCTTCGGAGACATCATCGGGCACGACATGGAGCACGCGGCGGAACCCCTTGACGAAGGGATCGGCCTTTTGCCGCTCGAGATAGGCGGCGAAGCCTTGCTCTTCCGGCCGGCAGGAAACGATGGCGCCGGCAATCAGACTGCCTTCCTTTTTGGCGAGGCTAGCGACGTGATCGGTCTCTGCCTGTATAGCGGCAGGATCGACGTCGACCTCCATATGCAGCACCGTGGTGATGCCGCAGCGCCGGGCCTCCGTCGCATAGGCCTCGTAGAGGAAATCATGATCGAGATCAGGCGCGCCCGAGAGCCAGGGATAGGGCAGCGCCGACCGATCGATGAGATGCAGATGGGTGTCGATGAACACGCTCTTCCTCCCAGAATGGTGCCTTAAAACTATCCCTGGTGAATGGATTGTTCAAATAGAAATTCCAGCCGTCAGGCGGGGGTGGCAACATCGGCGCCGGCCAGCAGCGAAAGCTGGGCCGCCGCCTTCTGCACCAGCGTGATCGCCTGGGTGATATCGGGAGCCGACGGCGCGTTGACGAGCGCGATGAAGGGGCAGGTGAGGGCGGCGATGCAGCGGCGGTCCGGGCCGAGAACGGGAGCCGAAAGATTGTAGACGCCTGAAGTCTGGGCGCTCGCCATCATCTCGTAGCCGCGCTCGCGGATCTGGTCGAGACGATCGTAGAATTCTGGCCCGAGTTCGACGTCCGCGCGACTGCGCACGTGTTCCGATATCATCATCTCCCGCTCCTCCTCGCTGCGGAAGGCGAGCAGCACGTGCCCCGACCCGGTGTCGAAGAGGCTGATATGGGCGCCGATGCGGATCGAAAAACCCCAATAGTCCGGCGCCTCCTGCTGGGCGATGACGACGGCAGCACCCCGGTCGAAGACAGCAAGATGATTGGCCTGACGCGTGCGCTGGGCAAGATCGCGCATCAGCGGCGTGGCGTAAGAGGCGAGCCGGCGCACCGGCGCGTGCAACTGCGCAAGGCCGAAGAGTTTCAGCGTCAGCGAGTAGCGGTCGCCATCCAGCCGGGTGACGTAACCACGGCGCACTAAGCGATCGAGCATGCGGTAGAATTCGTTGGGGCTGCGGTCGAGCCGTTTGGCGATTTCGGCCTGGGTGAGACCGCTGTCGACGCCGGCGAGCAGCTCCAGGATATCGAGGCCCTTGTCGAGGGCAGGAGCGCGGTAGCGGTCGGACTCGTCGGTCTCCATTCCTTCCCCCTGTGAATATCACTCTGCATATACGCAGAACCGCATCCGGAAAAGGAAAACTTCGCGCTTGACCCTTGGCCAATCGTCTGTTTGTCTATAAACAGACAAATCATTGCGGAAGAACGGCCGGAGATAGAGAGGAAGACCATGCAACGCATGGGGATGGTCATCGGCCCTGCAGCCGACGAAGTCAGCGTTCGCGTGCAGCCGACGACAGGATCCGACGCTGGTCTGCCTTTGCAACAGTGGCAACTCCTCCATTTAAGACAGAGAGCCGCGCGCATCTTGCCAGAACCCGGTCGAAACGCGCAAAGAGGGCGAATAGCGGACGATGATGGACAAGGCATTCCATCACGACCGAGCTTCGCCAAGACATCAACCGCACTCCATCGTCCAGCGTAGACATTCCAGAAAAGGCCCGTGATATGACAACCCCCGATTTGACAAGCAGACTTTCCGGCAAGACCGTTCTCATCACCGCCGCCGGTCAGGGCATCGGCCGGGCGACGGCGGCAGCCTTTGCCGCGATCGGCGCCAAGGTTCACGCGACTGATATCAACACCGAGGCGCTGGCGACGCTTGCAGCCGAAACCGGCGTTTTCACCCATCAGTTGAACGTGCTCGAAGAGGATGCGGTCAAGGCCCTTGTCGCCGAGATCGGCGCTGTCGACGTGCTGTTCAACTGCGCCGGCTTCGTCCATGCCGGCTCGATCCTCGAGATGACGGATTCCGATCTCGAATTCGCCTTCGACCTCAACGTCAAGGCGATAATCCGCACCATCCGGGCCGTGCTGCCGGGCATGATCGAGCGCAAGGACGGAGCGATCATCAACATGGCCTCCGTCGCCTCCAGCATCAAGGGCGTGCCGAACCGCTTCGCCTACGGCGTCACCAAGGCGGCGGTGATCGGGCTCACCAAAGCCGTTGCCGCCGATTACGTCGGCCAAGGCATCCGCTGCAACGCTATCTGCCCCGGCACAGTGGAAAGCCCGTCGCTGCAGGACCGCATGCGCGCGCAGGGCAATTACGACGCAGCGCGCGCCGCCTTCATCGCCCGCCAGCCGATGGGCCGGCTGGGTTCGCCGGAAGAGATCGCCGATCTCGCCGTCTATCTCGCCGGCGCGACCTACACGTCGGGCCAGGCGATCGCCATCGACGGCGGCTGGACGATCTGATTTCAGCGGATGCGGCCGGCCCGGCAGTCTTGCCCGCCGGCCACTGCAATCGGCTCTTTATAATCGGCCCATATAATCGGGAGAAACACCATGACCCGCATCACCGACCTTCGTGTCTTCGATCTCCGTTTTCCCACGTCGCAAAGCCTGGATGGATCCGATGCGATGAACCCCGATCCGGATTATTCGGCGGCCTACGTCATTCTCGATACGGATGCGCCTGATCTTGCCGGCCACGGTCTGACCTTCACCATCGGCCGCGGCAACGACATTTGCTGCATGGCGATCGAAGCGATGCGCCACCTCGTCGTCGGCGCCGACCTCACGGAAGTTCTCGCCCATCCCGGCGCCTTCTGGCGGCATCTGACGAGCGACAGCCAGTTGCGCTGGATCGGCCCCGAAAAAGGCGCCATTCACCTGGCGACCGGCGCCGTCGTCAACGCCGTCTGGGATCTGCTCGCCAAACAGGCCGGCAAGCCCGTCTGGCGGCTCGTCGCCGAAATGTCGCCGGAAGAAATCGCCGATATCGTCGACTACCGCTATCTCACCGACGTGCTCACCCGTGACGAAGCGATCGAGATCCTCAAGCGCGCCGAGGCGGGCAAGGCAGAACGCATCGCCATCCTCGAAAAGGAAGGTTACGCCTGCTACACGACCTCGGCCGGCTGGTTGGGTTACGAAGACGAGAAATTGCGCCGCCTCTGCCAGGAGGCGATCGATGCCGGCTTCAACCACATCAAGATGAAGGTCGGCCGCGACCTGGAAGACGATATCCGCCGCCTCAGGATCGCCCGCGAGGTGATCGGCCCCGACCGCTACCTGATGATTGATGCCAACCAGGTCTGGGACGTCAGCCAGGCGATCGACTGGGTGAAGGCGCTTTCCTTCGCCAAGCCCTTCTTCATCGAGGAACCCACAAGCCCCGACGATGTCGCCGGCCACCGCAAGATCCGCCAGGCGATCGGCCCGGTGAAGGTCGCGACCGGCGAGATGTGCCAGAACCGCATCATGTTCAAGCAGTTCATCGCCGAGGGCGCGATCGACATCGTGCAGATCGATTCCTGCCGCATGGGCGGGCTGAACGAGGTCCTCTCCGTGCTGCTGATTGCCGCCAAGTTCGACCTGCCGGTCTGGCCGCATGCGGGCGGCGTCGGCCTTTGCGAATATGTGCAGCATCTGTCGATGATCGATTACATCGCGGTGTCGGGCACCAAAGAAGGCCGCGTCATCGAATATGTCGATCACCTGCACGAACACTTCCTCGACCCCTGCCGGATCGAGAACGCCGCCTACATGCCGCCCACCCTGCCGGGCTTCTCCATCGAGATGAAACCGGCCTCGATCAGCAACTATACGTTTCGAGGTTAAGGAAACTTCGCCGGCCGCATGTTGAATTCCTGATCTCGACAGTCTTTCCTGCCGCCGATGGCCTTCCAATCTGACGGGACTGCTCCAATTCACTTGGAGGTGGCGAAGCTTGCTTTTTAGAGCGCCGAGGAATAGTTTTGAAATGTGAATGCGGAGGGGGCCCAGCACCAGCAGGCCGGCAAATTTTATTGAACTTAGACAATAGAATGTTTGCGATCGAGCCATGCCCAAGTTTCACTACGTCAAGAGACTTTGCGCTTATCTGCTGATCATCGCAGCAATGCTGCTATCGACCGGCACGGTACATGCAGCCGTCACCGAGGAGAGCGGACGCCGCGTCGCCCTCGTCATCGGCAACTCGGTCTATAAGACGCTGCCCTCGCTGCCCAATCCAGCCAATGATGTCGAAGAGGTTGCAAACACCTTGCGCGCGGCCGGTTTCGACGTGACGATCGGCGTCAACGTCGACCGCATCGGGCTCGAAGATACGGTGCGCCGCTTCCTGCGTTCGACCAGCAATGCCGAGGCCGGCCTCATCTATTATTCGGGCCACGGCATCCAGGTGGGCGGCCAGAATTTCATCGTGCCGGTCGATGCGACGCTGGAGACGCCCTATGACGTCGAGACGCAGACCATGCCGCTCGACCTCATCCTGAACCATCTCAAGCAGAATTCGCGGGTGCAGCTGATCTTCCTCGACGCCTGCCGCAACAATCCCTTCAATGCCCAGAAATTCTGGATGGCGGAAAAACTGGAACCGGTCGGCGCCACACGCGGACTTGCACGCATCGACAGCGATCTCGGCAGCCTGATCGCCTTTTCCACCGAACCCGGCCAGGTGGCGCTCGATGGTGCCGGGGCGCTCAGCCCATATTCCGAATCCTTCATCAAGCGCGCCAGCGAGCCCAACAAGGAAATCCGCCAGGTCCTGACCGATGTGCGCCGCGACGTGATCGCCATGACCGGCGGCAAGCAGGTTCCCTGGGAAAACTCCTCGCTGATGGACAGCTTCTATTTCATCCCGGCGCCGCCACCGCCGAGCGTCGAATCAATGCAGCAGGTGAGCGTGCCGGAGGGTGCGGCCACGACCAGATTGCCGATCGCCCCACCGCATGACGAGACCGGCTCGGCGCTGCTCGTCACCCTCAACCAGCTTCCCAGGACCGGCAAGCTCAGCTTCGACGGCAAGCCGGTCGAGCAGGGCGCGAAGATGCCAGCCGCGGCACTGACGGCGCTGACCTATGACTCATCAGGTGTTGCCGCCGGAACCGTCGGCCTGATCGGCTATACCGTGAGCGACCCTTACGGTCAGGCGACGCAAGGTGTCATCGCGATCACCGTCTCGGCGGACGCCGGCGCCAAGCTCGCCCAACTCGAACAGCAAAAGCAGGTGCGGTTGACCGATGCCGACGCCTATCTG
>NZ_VSZV01000087.1:0-3682 GCF_008919455.1 Rhizobium sp. PEPV16 | reverse complement strand
GCGGAAAGAGGTTTCGGGGATCTGAGCGGCGAGGGATAAGCGTTCGTTCCGCCTGATCGAGATACCATCGGCCTCATTGAGGAGAGCTTCAGCTGCGGTATTGAGCAGGATGATTTCACCACGACTTCCGATCAATACAGCGGCATCCGGCATCGCGTTGATCAGCCTCTGCGCCAAGTCGGGTCCAGACTCTATGCGGTTGACGTGCAATGACAGGTCGATGGCGCGCTCAATATGCGAGGCGAGAAGTCTCAGCCGCTTCAGCGCTTCCGCGGCATGTTCGTCCTGCGCACGAGAAAGGAAAAGCGCGACGCCCCCTATGCCTCCTGGCTCGTGCAGGCTCGCGTGCGCCATGAACAACTGATTGTGGATGTTCTGCGGCATGCAGATGTCGGTATAGAAGGACGAGCGTTCAACGGCCGCGACATCGACCATGGTATTTCCGAGGACCACCTCGCCGGGCTTTACCGTCCCGTAGGCGCGCGCATACGGATTCTGGGCATATTGTTGGAGATAAAGAGAATTTAAATCTTCCCGCATCCTGCCAGGAATCAAGAAGCTGCCGCGTCCCCGCGGTGCCTGATAGACAATGTTTCCCGCGACCGCTCCGACGTAGTCAACGATCGAGCAAAGTGTTTCTGACCAAAGCTCGTAGCGAATAGACGACTGGTAAATGGCATCGACGATTTGGGCATGTGGCATGTCAGCGACCTCATCGTGGCAGAGTAGAGCCGCCAACCGCTGCAGTTAATGCACTTCAAACAGGTGGGCTATATAGCCCTAGGCAATCGAGCCTGCATCACCTGAACGGGTGAGTACAAGATCCTCCTTATTCTCCTTCCGCATAGTATGGCCTTAAAACGGTGCCGGGCGCAATTTGGCTTTGTCGATACTAAATCAGGGTAAATAGCGAAAAATACTCTGAGGTTGGTTGAGCTCATCTTGCGGCGCGCCAAATCGCTGAGCAGCAGACTGCACGATCCTATCGTTCAACCAGGGCCAGCGGCCATGCGGCCACCAGCTAGAAACGCCGAATCGACCAGCCACTGCGATCGCCCGAACGGATGACGCAGACGCGACAGAAATCTTCAATTCTCCCGCGTCGATCTCATTGGCCCAAGATTGTCCCTTATGCCGCTTCTCGCCTCGCTTGCTCTATCCTATGCATTGGTTCTGGTCGCGCCAGGGCCAAACCTGCTTATCGTGCTTCGCGTGGCCGTGAGGCCGTCCTGGGGCCGCCTGCTGAGCGTGGCCGCCGGGATCGCCTCCGGCGCCGCCATTGCCTCTTATCTCGCTGCGATCGGAGCGACGACTCTGAACATGCTGGATGACCTGGATATGTGGTCTTCGATTGTTCTGTCCTCGATCCTCTTTTTTTCAGCCGTCCGGCTTGCGCGCCGTCCTCTTGCGGGCACGCCTCCACAACAGCTTGGATCGGATCGCCTAAGCCTCAGGCTGTACGGCTTAGGCTTGGCAACGGCGCTCAGTAATCCCCTGTCGGTTCCCTTCTTCGTGGGCCTCTATCTCGCCCAGCCCGACTTCAGAACCGGTATGGGTGAGGTAGCCACCTGCATCATTTTCCTGATGGCCTTCTCCTGGTTTACCCTGGTTGGATGCGTTTTCTCCATCCCCGCTATTCAACAGCTCGACACGTTTTGGGCGAAGATTGCCCAAACCGTTCTGTCGGCCGCTATGGGGCTATATGGCTTGATACTGCTCTACAAGCATGTGCTTTGATCCAAGCATTTCTGATTGACAGCCTATTCTGGGGTAGGTTCCTTTCCCTGCCGGCGAGACAGTCGCGCGAACGCATCGATGAAGATCTGCCGGTCGGCTCCGCCGGCGAGGGGTGCAGACGGGATCGGCTATGCGGGTCGAGGAGTTATCCGGCAAGCGCCCACTTTGGCCTTGCCGCTCAGTAGAATGAACTTTCGGCAGGCAATCATAGGAGCAGGTATGACCTTCCCAAACTGCGCGCCTGGTTCGAGGATTCTGAGCTATCGCGTCGGCTGTCGTTCCCAACAGATGAATGGTTCGCCTATGTAACAAATGGAGAACCCGCTCGCTGCTGGGTCGCCATGCAGGGTGACCAGTTGATTGCCGAGGTACAGGTTGACCGGGATGGGGCGGAGCGCGGCTACCTTGATCTGGCCGTGTGTCCCGATCTGAGGGGCCGGGGATTTGGAGCGGCGGTACTTTCCGCCTTCTTGTCAGGCCCAGGGCAAGCCTATCCAATCCTGGAGGGACGCATAGAGCCCGACAATGCGGCCAGCCTCGCATGCTGCAGGCACTGTGGGTTTGCGTTGTTGCCTGAGTCCGACGCGGATGGCTTCATTCGAGCCGTCTACAAAATGCCACGCCATGCCTTCGGCGAATTTTGAGGTATCCTAGGTGAGTGAGTCAGGCGGATGGAGAGAGGATTTAAAGATGGCCGACGATATCAGCATCGAATTTTCTTTGCTCGTTGAGCATGGACGGGAGCAGGATGCAGCAGATTTCTATGCAGCGGCCTTTGGTGCGCAGCAGGTTGATACCTTCAGCTCAGACGGCGTCGTGATGGCCGTCGAAATGCGGTTTGGAACGATGCCCGTTTCCGTGGCGGGGTCCAACCCGAAGCGCGAACAACACCCCTCCTACGGCGGCCCGTTTTTTCCGAAAGAGCCTGGAGCTGTCAGTACTGTTTTTCGCATAAATGTTGGCGATATCGATGGCGCTGTAGAGCGGGCCGTTACGGCCGGGGCAGTAATCCGGGACAAACCACAGACGGACGTGTTCGGTCGGCGAGTGTCATCGGTCTATGATCCCTTCGGCCACATTTGGGCACTGGTGGAGCGGAAGGCCGCGTCTCTCTCAGTCGCCGCGTGAGTGTGAAGCGAATGTCCCGAGGACTTGGTTTGTCGCAACGGTTCTATGAAAACGTTGTTGAGCCCATTCTGAAAGAACATTTTCCTGATCTGTCCTATACGGCATGTCGGATCGGTCTTGGCTCCGAGGTGCTAGGCTATGACACTGAAATTTCGGCCGATCACGACTATGGCCCCTGTTTGCAGCTTATCCTCGCTGAAGAGCGGTTTCCCGCGGCGGCCGTGCAAATCGTGGACGTTCTTGACAGTGTTTTGCCAGCCACCTTTGAAGGATGGGCGGTCCACTACCCGACCAATGTTCGTCCACCCAGGGACTCTGAAGAGGGTATGCTTGGATCCGATCACGGCGTTGAAGTCTACACGATTGCTGCTTGGTGCGATCGTTTTCTAGGAAGGGTTTTTCCCACGGAGCTTACCGCGCGGGACTGGCTATCTTACTCGGAGCAGACATTGTTAACGGTGACTGCCGGGGCGGTTTTCCGCGACGACGCCGGCGAATTGAGTGCGCTTCGTGCCCGGCTTGCCTACTTCCCTCGCGATATATGGCTCTACAAGTTAGCCGCCCAGTGGGGCCGTATCGCAGAGGAACGGGCTTATGTCGGGAGGGCAGGGGACGTTGGCGACGAACTCGGCTCGCGCGTTATCGCGACGCGGATGGTCGGAAACATCATGCGGCTCGCCATGCTGATCGAACGCCGCTATGCGCCTTATCCCAAGTGGTTCGGTACGGCCTTCTCGCGACTTGCCTGCGCATCCGATCTCGCTCCATTACTTGAGCAGGTTCTGGCCGCGCGTATTTGGCGCGAGCGGGAATCCGC
>NZ_VSZV01000341.1:74404-76155 GCF_008919455.1 Rhizobium sp. PEPV16 | reverse complement strand
TGCAGCCCGCAATGAGGAGAGGAAGTTCTCCCTATCACCGCTGGCATCCGAATATGAAGCCTATCGGCGCAAGACGGGCTTGCTGACACCGTGGTTCGATTGGCGGTAAACCTGCCTCCAAGGGAGGCATGGCGGAACCGCGTCAGACGCGATAAAACTGTACCACGAGGCAGCGGTCCGATAGGCGACTGACGTCTCGACGATGCGATAAAGCAATCAGCGTCGAGAGCCTCCGACCGATGGACTTTTCGGACTGCTCCACGGAAACTGTCGATCGTGGCCAGGCGAGTGTCTTTGCCTGCAACAAATCCAACTGAACACGACGGCATTAATCCGACGCCTGGCCCGGCTGTCGCCACGGTGATCGCCGGACGCGAACTCCCAAAGCAATTCCGGTTCGGGCTAACTATCACCTCGAACCCGGTCCGCGGTAAGCCCCTCAATCAAGCCGCGACCCGCGCCTTGGCGAGCCGCTTGATCGCCTGTTCCAGTGGCCGTTGACCGTCGCAATAGGCTTCCCAGGCCGGCGATTTCGCCAGAAGCGCAGGAACGGTGCGGATGGTGAAGCGCTTGGGGTCCAGATCCGATTTGACCTGGTTCCAGGTCAATGGCATCGAGACGGTGGCACCCGGCCGGGCGCGCGGTGACAAGGGCGCCACCGCCGTCGCCATCCGGTCGTTGCGCAGATAGTCGAGGAAGATCCGGCCGTTCCTCAGGCTCTTTGTCATTTTGATCAGATAGAGATCGGGATTGTCGCGCGCCATCTGCTGGCAGACGTCGTGTGCGAAGCTCTTCGCTTCCGCCCACGAAAGCGGCTTGCGCTTGTTGTTTGCGAGTGGCGTGACGACGTGCAGGCCCTTGCCGCCAGTCGTCTTGCAAAAGCTGATCAGGCCCAGAGCGTCGAGACGGTCCCGCATTTCGCGGGCCGCCGAAACCACAGCGGAGAACGGCACGTCCGGACCTGGATCAAGGTCGAAGACGAGACGCCCGGGCACCTCGGGCTGATGCGGTTCGCAATTCCAGGGGTGCAGCTCGACCGCGCCGATCTGCGCGACGGCAGCCAAGCCTTCGACCCGGTCGATTTGCAGATAGGGCTTTTTATCGCCGAAGACCTTGACCAGTTCGAGGAGATTTGAGGTGCCGGGCATCGCATGGCGCTGGAAAAATTGCTCACCGCCGATCCCGTCCGGTGCGCGGATGACCGAACATGGGCGTCCCTTGATGTGCTCGATCAGCCAGGAACCGACGGCTTCGTAGTAGCGGGCCAGCTCTTCCTTGGTGACGGGTCCGCCGTCACTCGCATCCGGCCATAGCGGCTTGTCCGGGTTTGAAATCAGCACCCCCATGACCTCGGCCTTGGCGTTTTTTCGGCGGGCGGGTCCGGCCTTCACCTGCGCCGCCGGCTGCGGCACGTCAGTTTGCCCGGGCTTCGCCGGCCGTTCAGCCTTGACCTCTTTCGCCGGCTTGTCTTCCCGCAGTCCCTTAAAGGCCGCCTGCCGGACAATGCCGTCGGCGGTCCATCCTGCGAATTCGATTTCCGCCACGAGCTCGGGCTTCAGCCAGGTGACCTCGGCCTCCTTTTTCGGTGCGCCGACACCGGTGAAAGGCGATTTCGCCGTCTCGAGCGCCTTCAACTTCGGCAGCAGCGTTTCCACTTTCTTTGCGCCATATCCGGTGCCGACGCGGCCGACATAGACGAAGTGGTCGCCACGATAGACGCCGACCAGCAGGGATCGGAATTTCCCGTTGGT
>NZ_VSZV01000341.1:63680-74394 GCF_008919455.1 Rhizobium sp. PEPV16 | reverse complement strand
GCGTAGGCGCCGATTACCACCTCATGGCCGGCGCGGCATTTCGACTTCGCCCAGCTTTCGGTACGGCCGGATTGATAGGGTGCATCCGCTTGTTTGGAGATGATGCCTTCCAGCGAGAGCTTGCATGCAGACCGGAGAACTGCATCGCCGCCAGTCTCGAAATGCTCGACGAACCGGATGCGCGGATCGCTGCCGGCGTCGGACAGAAGGCTTTGAAGCCGCGCCTTGCGCGCAACGAGCGGCAGAGATCGCAAATCCTCGCCTCCCTCATAGAGTAGATCGAAGGCGAAATAGGCGAGTTCGCTGGTCTTGCCTTCCGAAAGGGCGGCCTGCAGGGCCGCGAAATCCGGAGCGCCACTACCGTCGAGGGCGCAGATCTCGCCGTCGATGATCGCATCGGGCAATGTCGATGCCGCCTCGGCGATCTCGGGATATTTGGCCGTCCAGTCGAGCCCTTTCCTGGTCTTCAGCGTCGCCTCACCATCCAGCACGCGCATCTGCATCCGGTAACCGTCGAACTTGATCTCGTGAATCCAGCCGGTGCCTGCCGGAGGGCGTTCCAAGGTCTGGCAGAGCTGCGGCGCGATGAAATCCGGCAGATCGACCTTTGTGGCCGGGTTTGATTTCCGACTGCCTCCGGCGTCCTCTTTTCGCTCTTCGGCAGCCAGTCCGTGATTACTGTCCCAGACGGCATCAGCCTGAACGTCGCCATCCTCGACCATGAAAGGCTTGGGCTTTCGTCCTTTGCCGGCGGCAATCATTTCCATGGTTCGGCCGGAGGCAACGGAGGTGTCGTTTTCCTCGAGGATCGCATCGCCATTCTCCTCGACCGAAAACTCGTCGTGGTGTTTGATCAGCAGCCAGTTCGTGCGCTTGCCACGGTCGCGATCGTTGCGCATCCGCACCAGCACGAAGCTGCCGTGCAGGCGTTTGCCTTCCAGCGTAAACTTGAAATCGCCTTTTGCCAGCGCCTGCTCCGGGCTCTTCTTTCCTTCCGGTTCCCAATAGCCCCGATCCCACAGCATCACCGTGCCACCGCCATACTGTCCTTTCGGAATGGTGCCTTCGAAGTCACCGTAGTCCAGCGGGTGATCCTCCACCTCGACGGCCAGCCGCTTGTCGTGCGGGTCGAGGGATGGCCCTTTTGTGACAGCCCAGGACTTGAAGACGCCATCCAGCTCGAGTCTCAGATCGTAGTGCAGCCGGGTGGCATCATGTTTCTGGATGACGAAGCGACGGCGGTTGCTGCGCGCCAGGCGCTTTTCACCGCTCGGCTCGGCCGTTTTTTGAAAATCGCGCTTCGATCGATAAGTCGATAGTTTGTCGCTGGCCATGGTCGCTCCAGAAAACAGCCCCGACAGCGAAATGCCGGCTGGCCGCTCGAAGTTCCATCAGGGTGCTCCTCCAGCCGTCAGCGGATAAAACGGCTGGGATAGACGAGAAAAAATTTCTCCGCCTCGCCGCATCATTCTCTTGCTTGAAACGTTAATTGCTACCACCGGGATGCAAACATGCGCGCTGATCAATGGCTATCTCTTCTCATCATCGCGCTGATGATGGGCGCGTTCCTGTGGGGTCGTTATCGATACGATATAGTCGCCGTGAGCTCCCTTCTCGCTGCAATCATTGTCGGCATCGTCCCTGCCAAGAATGCTTTTTCCGGTTTTTCGGATGACATTGTTATCATCGTTGGCAGCGCGCTCATCGTTAGTGCGGCGATATCCAGATCGGGGATCATGGACGTCGCCTTGCGCAGATTTTCTCCCGAACGACGCGGGCCACGGATGCAGCTGATCATTCTGGTTGCCATTGTCGCAGCCCTGTCGGCTTTCATCAAAAACATTGGCGCGCTGGCGATTATGATCCCGGTCGCTGTGCAAATGGCCCGGAAATCACGCGTATCACCGTCGATGTTCCTGATGCCGATGTCTTTCGCCTCTCTGCTCGGAGGGCTTATGACGCAGATCGGCACGTCGCCAAACATCATCGTTTCCCGGGTGCGCGAGGAGATCACCGGGCAGCCGTTCATGATGTTTGACTATACGCCTGTCGGCCTGGCGCTCTCGGTCGCCGGCGTTGTCTTTCTGGCGCTGTTCTACAAGCTGCTGCCTGAAAGATCACGGGTCGAAACGTCGATGGATGAGGCGGTGGCGATCAAAAACTATACGACCGAGGCCAAGGTCACCACGCCATCAGCGGCGATCGGGCGGTCCGTCAGCTGGCTGCAGAAGCCAGCGGGCGGCGATGCGATGGTGACTGCGATTATCGGTGGCAACGGCCAAAGACGAACGCCCCTTCCCGACACGGTGCTCAAGGATGGCGACCTTCTTATTATCGAGGGGGAGCAGAGCGCCCTCGACAAGATCGTCAGTGAAGCCAAGCTTCAACTGTCCGACCGTAAACACCAGCCTGAGACACGCCAAGACATCAGTTCTGTTGAAGCTATCGTTGGCGAACATTCCCGATTGATCGGCGTCAGCGCAAAAGACGTTTCTCTCTTCCACAATACCGGGCTCAACCTTCTTGCCGTCAGCCGCCGCGACAGGCGCTTCACCGAGCGCCTGGGCGAGATTAAGATCCGCAATGGCGACGTCGTGGTCTTGCAGGGCGACTTGCAGAAACTACCGGATCTTCTACGCGAATGGGGATGTTTGCCGCTGGTCGAACGAAATATGAAGCTCGGCAACGCCCGCAATGGCTTGATCCCCGTCATTATCCTGATGGCAACTATGGGGGCGACAGCCTTCGGGGGCATTCCCGTCGCGACAGCGTTTTTCGCCGCCGCTTTTCTGATGGTGGTCACCGGATCCGTTCCTTTGCGGGAAGTTTATCAGCATCTCGATGCGCCCATTCTGATCATGCTGGCCGCTCTCATTCCGATCAGCGACTCGCTCAGGACCACAGGAACCACCGACATCATCGCGGACCTCCTCTCGCGAACCGCCGAAATGCTCCCGCCCTTCGGTGCTTTGGCTCTCATCCTGATTGCGGCCATGGCCGTAACCCCGTTTTTGAACAACGCAGCGACGGTTCTGGTCATGGCCCCGATCGCCGCGACCTTTGCCGAGAAGCTGGGCTTTAGACCCGATGCTTTTCTGATGGCGGTGGCAATTGGAGCCGGCTGTGACTTCCTCACGCCCATCGGACACCAGTGCAACACGCTCGTGATGGGACCGGGCGGATATCGATTTGGTGACTACGCCCGATTGGGTCTGCCGCTCTCGCTCATTGTGGTGGTCGTCAGTGTGCCAATCCTGCTATTGGTCTGGCCGATCTGATTGCAACCGACACCGGGCATTGCGGCGACCGATAAAAAAGTTTCGAAGCAGAGATGTGTTCCTCACGCGGCGACGTCGGGAATAGGCAAACCCAGGATCTCGGCATGCTTGCAAAGCTTCTGCCAAGCTGCATCGCCGACCGGCACACCCTCTTCCAACGCCGAGCGGCGCTTTCGTGCGGCGCTGTCGCCCGGCATGCGAACGGGGCCATTGTTCCAGGGCGCCGGAGGATTGCTGCGGCATGCAGAGGCGAGAAAGTCAGACTGCGCCGTAAAGGCATCCAGCCCGGCAAAAAAGGCGGGATCGATGACCTGAAGGAAAGCGCTTTGCGAAAAGACACCCGACGGCGTGTTGGCCCGTCCCTTGCCGGAAAGCCCCTGCCCCAGCAATTCGACGATCAGCCCGAGCCCAAAACCCTTGTGACCCTTCAACTGGCCGCCGAGAGGCATCATTGTCCCGCCCCGTTCGGTCACTTCGCGCGGCTCATCGGTCGGCTCGCCTGCGGCGGTGAGAGCCCAGGCCTCAGGAAATTTCTTGCCGGCCTTCGCCAGGTTTTGCGTCATGGTCGTGGTGGTGATCGAGGCCGAGACATCGATCAGGATCGGATCCCTGGACGTCGGGAAGCCGGCCGCCATCGGGTTTGGCGTCAGAAGCGGCTTCGTGCCGCCATAGGGCGCAACGCGGCTTGCAGCGGGATGCGAGACCGACAGCTGCACGATGAGGCCCCGGTCGGTCACCTGCCGCATGAAGGCCGAAAGAGCGCAGGTATGATGGCAGTTGCGGATCGCGGCGGTGACGACGCCATGATCGCTTACGCGTTCGCAGGCTTGCTCGATCGCCTTGGTCAGCAGCCATGCGCCTGGGAGGGATTTGCCGTCCCAAACAAAGGCTGCGCCGCGGTCATTGACGACCTCATAGCTGCCGGACTTCGCCAGGGAACCGTCCTCCAACGCCTCGACATACCAGTTCAAAAGGCTGACGCCATGGGTTTCGTGGCCGATCATGTCGCCTTCCACCAGGACGGCGGCAGTCGTTTCGGCCTTGTCGGGCTCCATGCCGGCGCGGGTCAATATCTGCTCGGCGAATTGGGTCAGGGCAATGCGGTCAATCAGCGGCATAGGCATATCTCGCTCACGTCATGGAAAGCACGGGCCGCTTTTAGCGGGCGGCCCATGCTTAAGTGCGGCGTACCGACTTACTTGAAGCGGATCTGCGACAGCTGCAGTTCGGAATTCGTCGCGATCGTCGGCTTGAAGTCGAGACGCGGCGAGACGCGGGTGAAACCGACCATGTGAAACATCGGGATGTCCGCGATGATTTCGGTGTTCACCTTGGCGAACAGCTCCTTCCAGAGTTTTGTGCGCTCGTCGCCGGTGGCAGACGTCGCCTTGGCGATCAGCGCGTCGACGGCGGGATCGCGAACCATGGAGTGGGAGCCGTCGGTCGCATATTTCACGAATGCGGTGAAGACGGGATCGCCGGTCGCATTGTCGTGCTGCGACTGGGTCAGCGTCGGACCGGAATCGGCGACGAAGGGTGCAACGAAGTAGCCGTTCCACACGGAAACGTCATACATGTCGAGCTTTACGTTCAACCCGACTTCCTGAAGCATTGCCATCATCGCTTCCATCGCCTCGGTGGCATTGGGATATTGCCCATTGCGGCCGATGACGCGGATCTCGCGATCGACCGGCACGCCGTCCGCTTTCGCTGCTGCGACCAGTTCCTTGGCTTTTTCGGGATCATAGGGCCAGGCGGGAATATCGGCATTGTAGCCGATCGTGGTCGGCACGACGAGCTGTGTCGCGATCTTCGCCTGTTCGGGGAACAGCGTTCCGAGCATCGCCTGACGATCAATAGCGAGGTTCATCGCTTCACGGATGCGCCGGTCGTTAAGGGGTGCTGCGCGCGTATCGATGCGCAGCGATGTCGTCTCCGAATTCGGATAGGCGAAATCCGTTTCCTTGTTGGTGGCATCCTGCACGGATACGGCCGGAACGATATCGGCTTCGCCGGCATCGACCATGGCGGCAGCAACGGCGCTATCGGAGCGGAACAGATAGGTCGCCTGTTCCACCTGCGGCTTTTCACCCCAATATTCCGGATTGCGTTTCAGCACGATCGACTGGCCGATTTCCCATTTGTCGAACGTATAGGGGCCGGTACCAATCGGCTTGCGGGTGAATTCGTCTGCTGGCGTCGTCTCGGCCGATTCCACGGCCATCACGGTCATCAGAAGCGGAAGAATCGGTTGCGCCGGTTTTGTCGTAATCCGGATCGTGTTGGCATCCGGGGTTTCGAAGCTGAACTCGGTGCCGCCGAAATATTTGCCGCCGGTCTCACAGCTGAGCTTCTTGTTCTTGTTGCGCTCGATGGTGAACTGGACATCTTTGGCGGTGAACGGCTTGCCATCGTGCCATTTGACATTCGGGCGCAGCTTGAACTCCCAGGTGTCGTCGTCGATCTTCGACCATTCCGTCGCCAGGCGGGGCTTGAGGCCGCCATTGACGTAGTCGAATTCCACCAGCATCTCGTTGACGTTTTCAGAAATGACCCGGCCGACGTCCTGGCGGGCAGCCATACAGGGCTCGACGACATCGACGGTTTCAGCAAGCACAATAGTGACGTTGCTCTTGGCATCCTGCGCCTGAGCCGAGCCGAAGCTCAGCGCGAGCACCGATGTTGAAAAGCAGGCAGCTAACAAGTGCAGTTTCATTTCGTTCTCCTCCCATGCGCCTTTGGCGCTCCTCACAGTGAATCTGCGTCCCGTTTCCGGTGCTCCGGCATCTATCTCCTCATAATTCCACAAAGCACAAGTGCACTAATATACTAGTTAGCGACGGCCTTCAACCCAGGCGCTCCGAAGCACGGAGCCCTCAACCGTGTCTGGAACCCTTCATTTTTACTGGGCCGAAGCAATCAGTTCGCGCATCATCTCGACTTCCTCGTCGGTGAGATCCGTCAGCGGCGCCCGCACTGGTCCCGCCTCAAAGCCGCGCAATCGCACGCCTGCCTTGACCGCGGAGACCGCATAACCGGCTTTGCGATCGCGAATGCGGGCAAAGGGATAGTAGAAATCGCGCAGCATCTGTTCACAGGCCGCGTCGTCGCCGGCAAGGAATGCCTTGTGGAATTTCAATGCCGTTTCAGGCACGAAATTGAAGACCGCGGAGGAATAGGTCGGCATGCCGGCTCCGCGATAGGCCTGGGCAAACAGTTCGTGTGTCGGCATGCCGCCGATATAGGAAAGGCGGTCGCCGAGCGCGAGCGTGACACGGCGCACCGTATCGATGTCACCGGTTCCATCCTTGAAGCCGATCAGATTTGGGCATTCGTCGGCAAGCTGAGCAAGCTGCTCGGCCGAAACCCGCGCCTGGCCACGATTATAAACGATAACGCCCATATTGGTGGCCTTGCAAACGGCCCGTACACGCGCGGCAATGCCATCTGCCGGCGCCTCGGTCAGGTAATGCGGCAGCAGAAGAATGCCGTCGCCACCGGCCGCCTCGATCTCGCGCGCCATGTCACAGGCAATCCGCGTGCCGTAGCCGCATCCGGCAATAACCGGCGCGTCGCCGGATACGGCGCGGGCGGCCTTTACCACCTCGACCACCTCGCCCGGCGTCAGCGAGAACAGCTCACCGGTGCCGCCGGCAACGATCAGGCCGGCAACGGGATAGGATGACAGCCATTCCAGATGCGCTGAAAACGGCTTGGCGGCAAACCGGTCCTCGGCATCGAAAGGCGTGACGGGAAAAGACAGCAGGCCGTTGCGAATGATCTCGCGAAGTTCCGTCGGGGCAATCAATTTGGTACTCCTCGGTTTCAGTTGCGCAGGTCTTGCGGCAACAGGTCGGCGGGGAAATTCTGATAGGCGACGGGGCGCAAAAACCTGCGGATCGACATGGTCCCGACGCTGGTCGCTCCGAAGTTGGTCGAGGCCGGATAGGGTCCGCCATGCACCATGGAATCGACAACCTCTACGCCGGTTGGGAAGCCATTGACCAGCAATCTGCCTGCCTTCCGTTCGAGGATTGGCAGCAGGTCGCGGGCAAAGCCCAGATCGGCGTCGTCCATATGGATCGTTGCCGTCAGCTGTCCCTGAAAGCTTTCGGCAAGGGTGAGCATTTTTTCAGGCGAGCCGACGCGCACGACGAGGCCGAGAGGACCGAATACTTCTTCGCTGAGCGAGTGATCGGCAAGCCAGGCCGAGCCGTTGGTCTCGAACAGGTTCGGCGTTGCTTCGCGGCCGGCGCTCTGTGCCGCGAGAACCGGCGCGACGGCATTGCTTGTCCGCATGCGCTCGACACCTTCGTGATAGGCCGTGGCGATGCCTTTGGTCAGCATCGTCTGCGGCGCCACCTTTTCAAGAGCCGCCTTGGCGGCACTGGTGAACTTGTCGGCCTCCGGCCCGTCGACGATGACGGCGATACCGGGTTTGGTGCAGAACTGGCCGGCACCAAGCGTCAGGGAACCGGCCCAGCCTGAACCGATCGCCTCCGCCCGGGCAGCGGTAGCGGCCGGCAGCAGGAACATCGGATTAACGCTGCCGAGTTCCCCGAAAAAGGGGATCGGCTCAGGGCGCTGGGCGCAAAGGTCAAAGAGCGCCCTTCCGCCGGCAAGCGAGCCGGTAAAGCCAACGGCTTTGATGGCCGGATGCGTCACCAGCGCCGTTCCGACATCACGGCGCCCCCCTTGGATCAGGCTGAAGACGCCGGCCGGCATTCCGGTGCGCTCGATAGCGGCTGCAATTGCCTCGGCAATGATCTCACCTGTGCCGGGATGGGCTGAATGTCCCTTCACCACGACCGGGCAGCCCGCCGCAAGCGCGGCTGCCGTATCGCCGCCGGCCGTCGAGAATGCCAGCGGAAAATTCGAAGCGCCGAAGACGGCGACGGGGCCGATCGGCCGTTGCACCAGACGGATCTCGGGCCGCGGCGCCGGTTGCCGGTCGGGTTGCGCCGCGTCGATGCGCGCGTCGAGATGCGCGCCCTTGCGGATATGGTCGGCAAACAGTTTGAGTTGGCCGGTGGTGCGACCGCGTTCGCCGTTGAGCCGGCCCTCCGGGAGCCCGGTTTCCTGCGTTCCGATGAGGGTGACGGCCTCGCCGCGCTTGTCGATCTCCTCGGCGATTGCCTCGAGGAAAATGGCGCGCTCCTCGCGTGTCGTTGCCGCAAATGCTGCAAAAGCAGCTTCGGCGGCGCGGCAGGCGCGGTCGACCAGTTCCGTTGTGCCGACAGCGAAGTCATGTGCCTGCCCATGCGCCGGCTCGGACCGAAATGTCGTCGTTCCGGCAATCCACTCGCCGGCGATGAAATGCCTGCCTGAAGGGGTCCAGCTCATTGTTATTCTCCTCGGCGGAGCTTCGCTCCGTCCTGATGCGTGAAGTGTTGTTCAAGATGCGCCGCCTTAGCGGCCATTCACCTTCCGCCATTCGGCAAAGAGCGTCAGATTGCTTTCGTCGGTGGCCGGGTAAAGGCCAATGATCGTGTGACCTTGCTTGACGCGTTCTGTCACGAAATCCTCGTAAGCAGTCATCTCCACTGCTTCATCGGCGATCTCGTCGGCGATCTCGGCAGGGATGACGATCACGCTGTCGTCGTCGCCAACCATGATGTCGCCCGGGAAGACCGCAACATCGCCACAGCCTATCGGCACATTGATGTCGATTGCCTCGTGCAGCGTCAGGTTCGTCGGGCTGGAGGGACGGTGGTGATAGGCGGGGATATCAAGGCCACCGATCGTCATGGCGTCCCGGAAGCCGCCATCGGTGACGACGCCGGCTCCGCCGCGCATCATCAGGCGGGTAATCAGGATGTCGCCGGCAGAGGCTGCGCGCGGATCCTTGCGGCTGTCCATCACCAGAACAGCGCCGTCCGGGCAAGTCTCGATCGCAAGCCGTTGCGGATGTTTCGGGTTCCGAAAGACGTTCATCGCGTTGCGGTCCTCGCGCGCCGGCATGTAGCGCAGCGTGAAGGCCGGTCCGACCATATTGCGGCCCTTCGGCTGGACCGGCCGAACATCCTGGATCGTCTGGTTTCTCAGGCCGCGCTTGAACAGGGCCGAGCAGAGCGTCGCGACGGAGACACCCATCAGTTTTTCACGGGTTGCCGGGTTCATACTTCCTCCTCCTCGTTCTCATTCAGGCGCCGAAGCTGCGGGTTTCCACAGTCCAGTCACGAGCCTTGCCTGTCAGGCTGCAGCCGAGTCCAGGACGAGCCGGCACGATCATCCGGCCGTCCTTGATGTCGAGTTGTTCGTTAAACAGTGGCGCCAGCCAATCGAAATGCTCGACCCACGGCTCATGCGCATAGGCGGCCGCCAGGTGCAGATGGATTTCCATTGCGAAATGCGGGGCCAGGCGCATGCGTTTCGCCTCGGCGTGCGTGCAGATGCGCAGAAAGGGCGTGATGCCGCCGACACGCGGCGCATCCGGCTGAATGAAGTCGACCGCATCGGCCCGGATCAGCGCCATGTGCTCGTCGGCGCTTGCCAGCATTTCGCCGGTGGCGATCGGCGTGGCAAGTTCCCGCGCCAGTGCCGCATGGCCCTCGGCGTCATAGGCATCGAGCGGCTCTTCGATCCATTCGAGGTTGAGCGGCTCGACCAGCCGGCCGAAGCGCAAGGCCGTCGTGCGGTCCCATTGCTGGTTTGCATCGACCATCAGCGGGACACGGCCATCGATATGGCTGGTCACCGCATCAAGCCGGCGAAGGTCGATCATCGGGTCCGGCTGTCCGACCTTGATCTTGATGCCGCCGATACCGGAAGCGATCGAGTGGTCGATGGCATCGCGGATTTCCTCGACGCTCGATGACAGGAAGCCGCCGGAGGTGTTATAGCAGGCGACACTGTCGCGATGGGCGCCAAGCAGTTTTGCAAGCGGCAGGCCGGCGCGTTTCGCCTTCAGGTCCCAGAGGCAGATGTCGATGGCGGCGATTGCCTGCGTTGCGATGCCAGAGCGGCCGACCGAGGCTCCGGCCCAGCAGAGCTTGTCCCAAATGCGTGCGGTGTCGTTGGGGTCTTCGCCGATCAGGTTGTCGGCAAGCTCGCAGGCATGTGCATAAAGGGCAGGTCCGCCTGCCCGCTTCGAGTAACTGAAGCCAAGCCCACTATGGCCAGCCTCGGAGACGATCTCGCAAAACAGAAAAGCCACCTGGGTCAGCGGCTTCTGGCGGCCCGTCAAAACCTTGGCATCGCTGATCGGCCGCGCCAAAGGCAGGTAAACGAGCGACAGGGTGACCGATCGGATGGCGTCCAGCTTGGACGGACCGGCAGCGAAGCCAGCCTTGGGGGGCTGTGCGGGAATCGTACGTCGATCGGGATCAAACATCGTCGTGCCTCAGTTGATAGCCGGTTCCGGCGTCTTGCCACCGAATTGCGTGGTCAGGAAATCAAAGTCGCAGCCTTTGTCGGCCTGCTCGATATGGCCGGAG
>NZ_VSZV01000341.1:0-63642 GCF_008919455.1 Rhizobium sp. PEPV16 | reverse complement strand
GTCGGCGCCACCCAGGCGGCCCGCCGCGCTGTGATCTCTTCTTCGGAAACCAGCATATTGAGGCTGCGTGCCGGAATATCAAGCTCGACCATGTCCCCCGTTTTCAGCAGCGCCAAAGGCCCGCCAACATAAGATTCCGGTGCAACATGCAGCACGCAGGCACCGAAACTGGTTCCGGACATGCGGGCGTCCGAGATACGCACCATGTCGCGCAGGCCGAGCTTCAACAGCGCTTTCGGCATCGGGATCATGCCCCATTCCGGCATGCCCGGTCCGCCCTGGGGGCCGGCATTGCGGAGAACGAGAACGGTGTCCGGCGTCAGCGGATAGTCTGGATCATCGATGATCTTCTTCATCTCCGCATAGCTGTCGGCGACCAGCGCCGGGCCGCAATGGCGATGGAATTTCGGGTCGCAGGCCGCCGGTTTGATGACCGCGCCGTCGGGACACAGGTTCCCCTTGAGCACGGCCAGCGAACCTTCGTGATAGACCGGGTTCGACAATGGCCGGATAACGTCGTCATTGTAGATCTTCACTTGGTCCAGACCATCCACCAAGGGTTTGCCCGTCACGGTGATCGCGGTGGGATCCAGCTTGTCGCCGAGCTGCTTCACCAGAGCGCGCAGGCCACCCGCATAAAAGAAATCCTCCATCAGGTAGGTCGAACCGGAAGGCCGGATGTTGGCGAGAACCGGCGTCGTGCGACCGATGCGATCGAGATCATCGAGCTCCAACGGGACGCCGGCGCGCCGCGCCATGGCGATCAGGTGAATGATGGCATTGGTGGAGCAGCCGGTCGCCATGGCGACGGTGACCGCATTGTCGACGGCCGCGGGCGTGATGATCTGGTCCGGCGTCAGATCCTCCCACACCATATCGACGATGCGGCGGCCGCAGGCCGCCGACATGCGCTGGTGGTTGGCGTCGGCTGCCGGGATCGAGGATGCGCCCGGCAGCGTCAATCCCATAGCCTCGGCGATCGCCGTCATCGTCGATGCCGTGCCCATGGTCATGCAATGGCCGTAACTGCGGGCGATTCCGCCTTCGATGCCCTGCCACTCCTCCTGGGTGATCGTGCCGGCGCGGCGCTCGTCCCAATATTTGAAGCCGTCGGTACCGGAGCCCAGCGTCTTGCCGGCATAGTTACCGCGAAGCATCGGGCCGGCCGGCAGATAAATGAAGGGAATGCCCATGCTGACTGCGCCCATGACAAGGCCTGGTGTCGTCTTGTCGCAGCC
Organism: Rhizobium sp. PEPV16; assembly: GCF_008919455.1. Lineage (NCBI taxonomy): Bacteria > Pseudomonadati > Pseudomonadota > Alphaproteobacteria > Hyphomicrobiales > Rhizobiaceae > Rhizobium > Rhizobium sp. PEPV16. Next base: position 62,404 of record NZ_VSZV01000341.1, on the reverse strand, counting down.
ACCCATCAGAACGGCGCCATCGACAGGATGGCTCCGCAACAGTTCCTCGGTCTCCATCGCCAGCATATTGCGATAGAGCATCGTCGTCGGCTTGACGAAGTTTTCGGAAAGGGAAAGAGCGGGCAGTTCCATGGGGAACCCGCCCGACTGAAGAATTCCCCGCTTCACCCATTCGGCGCGTTCACGGAAATGCATGTGGCACGGCTGCGCATCGGACCAGGTGTTGATCACGGCAATGATCGGCTTTCCCTGCCAATCCTCCGGCGCGTAACCCATCTGCATGGTCCGCGACCGGTGGCCGAACGAGCGCTGATCGTCCGGCAGCATCCATCGGGCGGACCGCAATTGCTCGTAGGTTTTCCTCGCGGTCACGGCCTTCTCCCACCTTTTCGCTTGCTTATTCAGCGTTTGCACCAACTGATATTTTAGTTTGACATATATATCAATGGAAAGTTTGCGTTCTTGTGCATTAGGTCGTGCAAAGCTATGAATGGAGTCGAAAAGGACGCCTCACATGAATTCCCAGTTCGCCTCTACATTCGGCCTGACCGCGCCCGGCTTCCCGGTCGTTGCCGGCAGTACCGTCCAGCGGGTCTATGATGATTTGCGAAAGCGCATCATCACCATTCAGTTGCCGCCGGACACCACGCTGTCGCGCACCGAGCTCACCGAGACTTATGAAGTCAGCCAGACTCCCATCCGTGACGCATTGCAGCTTCTCAAACAGGAGGGTCTGGTTCGCATTTATCCGCAGTCCCGCACTGTGGTGACCAGGATCGACGTCCTGCAGATTTACGAGGCGCATTTCCTCCGCGTTGCACTGGAAACGGAGGTTTGCCGCCGCCTCGCAACCGATCCGGATCCGGATCCGAGCGTCATTACCCGCGCCCGGTCGATCATCAAGATGCAGGCGGCAGTCGCCGACGACGCCGATCAGATCGCGATCTTCCAGGAGCTCGACGAGCTCTTTCACCAGACATTGTTCGCAGGCGCCAAGCGCAGCAGCCTCCACCAATTGATACGCGAGCGCTCCGGCCATCTCGAGCGTATTCGTCGCCTGCATCTGCCCGAGAAGGGCAAGATCGTCAGCATTCTCGATGGGCATCACGCCATCATCGATGCGATTGCCGCTCGCGACGAACAGGGTGCCGTCGACGCGATCCGTGAGCATCTCAGCCGCACCGTCGCAAAAGTGGAAGACCTGCGGAAGGAGTTCCCGGACTACTTCGTCTGATCCGCCCCGCCGCGGGTTTTGCCGGAGTCAATTGACCGGCGTCAGCAGCGGCCTGCCTGCGAAGAAGGCTGCAAGGTTGTCGACCGTCAATTGCGCCATCCTGTCGCGCGTTTCCTCGGTACCGCTGGCATGGTGGGGATAGAGCACAACGTTGTCGAGCGCTGCGAAGCGCGGATCGGGATTGGGTTCGTTGAGGTAGACATCGATGCCGGCCGAGGCGATCCGCCTTTCCTGCAAGGCTTTGATCAAGGCCGGCTCGTCGACCACGGTGCCGCGGGCAATGTTGATGAAGCTGCCGGTCGGTCCGAGCGCATTCAGCACGTCCGCCGAAATCAATCCTTCGGTCGCGGGGCCGCCAGGCGTCGCGACGATCAGGATATCGGCCCAGTCCGCCAGTTTTACCGGCGTGTCGAAATAGGCAAAATCGTTGCCGGCTTTCTTCGTCCTGCCGTAATAGCCGACCGTCAGCCCGACAGCTTCGCATCGCCCGGCAATGGCCATCCCGATGCGGCCGAGGCCGACGATCCCGGCCTTCTTGCCCGACGTCGATGTCGTCAGCGGCATCATGCCCTTCTGCCCCCAATCGCCGGAGCGCACATAGCGATCGCCTTCCGGCAGGCGCCGGCGTGCCGCCAGCATCAGAAGCAGTGCCATGTCGGCAACGTCGTCGCACAGCACCTCGGATGTGTTGGTGAGCTTGATGCCGCGCCGTGTCATCGCCTCGACGTCCATTTGGTCGTAGCCAGCCGAGGAACAGGCGGCGAGTTTTAATGCCGGCAATTTCGAAAGCAGGGCTTCGTCGATCGTCACATGGCCGTTGCAGACCAGTGCGGAAGAGACCGGGCCGGCTTGCTGCAAGAGAGCATCCCGCTCTTCGCCTTTGACCAGATCGAGCCGGTGCAGCGTATAGGTTTCCTCCAGCATCGCCATCTGATGGGGCCGGAGCGGATAGGCGACGATAACATCGGGCTTCATGCGGAAACGAGTCCTTCCTGTCGTTGGCGGGCGGCGCGTCGGGTGGCCTGGATCTCCGGATCAGGATCGAGGCTCGCGGCAAGAAGCGCCTGAGTGTAGGGGTGCGATGGCGCGTTGAAGATCTGTTCCACCGGCCCCTCCTCGACAATCTCGCCGGCCTTCATGACGATGACGCGATCGGCGAAATCGCGAACCACCGGCAGGTCGTGTGCGATGAAGAGGTAGGAAAGGCCGAATTCGCGACGCAGGCCCTCAAGCAAGGCGATCACCTGGGCCTGGATCGACACGTCGAGCGCCGAAACCGCCTCGTCGCAGATGATCAGTTTTGGCTCCATCGCCAGCGCCCGGGCAATCGCGATGCGCTGGCGCTGGCCGCCGGAAAACTGATGTGGATACCGGTCGGCCATATCCGGTTTCAGGCCAACCTTGACCAGCAGCTCGGCCACTCTTTCCTTCCATCTCGCTTTCGGCAGGATATCCGGGTGAATGACCCAGGCTTCGGAAATCAACCGGAATACGCTCATCCGCGGGTTCAGTGACTGGGTCGGGTCCTGAAAGACCATCTGCAAATCGCGACGCAGCCCGAATATTTCCCTCGGGGTCATCGCAAGCAGATCGTTGCCGCGGTAGAGAACCTGGCCCTCCTGCGGATCATCGAGGCGAACGATCGCCCGGGCAAGGGTTGACTTGCCGGAACCGCTCTCGCCGACAACGGCAACCGTCTCGCCGGGCATGATGACGAAGTCCACGCCCTTCAGCGCCTGGAATGCGCCAAAACTCTTTTTCAAGCCGATGGCGCGCAGCAGCGGTTCGCCCTGCCGGTCACGCTCTTGCGCCATCGCACCCTTCCCCGGTGCGGCAGCAATCAGCTTCTTCGTATAGGCGTTCTGCGGGTTGCGATAGACTTCGGCCGCATTGCCGGTTTCGACGACGCAGCCGGAATTCATCACCACGACCCGGTCGGCGATCTCGGCAACGACGCCCAAGTCGTGGGTGATCAGCAACAGGCCCATGCCGGTTTCCTGCTGCAACTCCTGCAGAAGTTCGAGCACCTGCGCCTGCACCGTCACATCAAGCGCGGTGGTGGGTTCATCCGCGATCAGGATATCGGGCTTGCAGGCGATTGCCATGGCGATCATCAGGCGCTGCCGCTGTCCGCCGGAGAACTGGAACGGATACTTTCGCATCGCCGCCTGCGGATCGGTTATGCCGACGCGCCCGATCAATTCGAGTGCCCTCGCGCCGGCGCGCTCCGCCGACTGGCCATGCGTCGTCATCATCTCGGTGATTTGCCAGCCGACCGGGTAGACCGGATTGAGGTGGGCGAGCGGGTCCTGAAAGATCATGGCGATCTTGGCGCCGTTGATCGAGCGCCGCTCCTCGGGCGTCATTTTCAGCATGTCGCGCCCGTTGAGGAGAATGGCGCCGCTGGTGATCTTACCGGGCGGCATGTCGATCAGATTCATGACCGCCGAGGCCGACACGGATTTGCCTGAACCGCTTTCCCCAAGGATCGCCAGCGTCTCGCCGCGATCGAGATGCCAGCTGACATCCTGCACCGCCTTGACGGTCCCGCTGGCGGTGTGAAACTCGACCGAGAGGTCACGCACTTCCAAAAGATGTTCAGCCATTTTTCCTGCCCCTCATTTCAAGGCGCCAGCGTTGCGTCGGATCGAGCGCGATGCGCAGCCAATTCGACAGAAGGTTCAGCGACAGCGTCGTCAGAATGATTGCAAGGCCCGGCCAGAAGGAAAGCCACCAGGCATTGGTAAGATAGGGTCGTCCTTGAGCAACCATCAGACCCCAGGTGATCTCCGGCGCCTGAATGCCGATGCCCAGGAATGACAGGGAGGATTCCGCCAGCATGACGAAGGCGAAATCCAGCGTCGCAATGGTCACCAGCGTTGGGAAGATTACCGGCAGGATGTGATGGAAGACAATGCGCCAATACGATGCTCCCATGACCTTCGCCGCCTGCACGAACATCCGCTCGCGCACTTCCAGCACTTCGGCGCGCGTGGTGCGCAGATAGATGGGAATGCGGGTGATCGCCAGGACGAGGACGATGTTGGTGACCGAGGGCTCGAGCATGTAGAGCACGATCACCGCCAGAAGCAGCGACGGAAAGGACATGATGACGTCGCCGAGGCGCATGATCCATTGAGCAGCAGAAGAGCGGCTGTAACCTGCCACCAGACCGAGCCCCGTACCGACGACTGATGATGCCAGCACGGCTGCTGCGGCAACCAGGATGGTATTTTGCGCCGCGACGATGACGCGGGCAAGAAGCGGCCTGCCCAGCGCATCGGCGCCGAGGACATAAAGCACTCCGCGGGTGATATCGAACGGCGGCGCGTTCCGGCCCCGCAGGTTCTGCTTGGTGGCGATGGCCTCCAGCACGAACGGGCCAAACAGCGCACAGAGCAGAACGATCAAGAGGAACAGAGCCGCGAAAAAAGCGAGCTTGTCCGCCCACAGCATCGTCAGCCAGCGCCCGATCGGGCCGCTTGGTCTTTTCTCGGCGAGGATTTGTGTGTCGGCCATCGTCATCGCTCAATACCGGATGCGCGGATCGAGCAGCGCATAGGCGATGTCGATCAACAGGTTCATGATGAAGATCGCCAGTGCCGAGACCATGATGACGGCCAGAACGACGGCGAAATCGCGAAGCAAAATGGAATCGATCATCAGCTTGCCGATGCCCGGAAAGCCAAACACCGTCTCAACGACGACGGCACCGTTCAGGATGGCGGCCGCCTGGTCGCCGATGACTGTGATCACCGGCAGCATGGCATTGCGCAGTCCGTGAATGAAGATGATTGAGGTCGAGCGGACCCCCTTGGCGCGGGCCGTCTTCACATAGGCGGAAGACAGAACGCTGATCATCGAGCCGCGGACCACCTGCAGGATCAGGCCGAAAGGCCGGATGAACAGCACGCTGACCGGCAGGACCCAGTGCCAGAACGTTCCCGTTCCCGATGTCGGCAGGACATGCAGTTTGACGGCGAAAATGACGATCGCCACGATGGCCAGCCAGAAATCCGGCGCCGCAGCGCCGATCAGCGAGAAGAAAGTGGCGAGGCGGTCGAAGACGCCGCCGACGCGAAACGCCGCGAGCGAACCGATGACGATCGCGGCGACCGTGACCAGCGCCATGGTGATGACAGCCAGCCAGAAGGTCCAGACGAAAGCCTCCAGCACCACATCCATGGCCGGACGGGCCTGTCGCAGTGACTGACCGAAATTGCCTTGGGCAAGATCCGAGACATAACGACCGAACTGGATGATCAACGGATCGTTGAAACCGTTCATCTCACGGAATTGCTGGCGCATTTCGGTGGTCGCATCGATCGGCAGATAGAGGTCGGTCGGATCGCCCGTCAGCCGGGACAGGAAGAACACGATGACGATAAGCACCACGAGCGATACGCCACTGGCGATCGCGCGTTTGCCGATGAAACTCTTCATGCACTCCTCCCGAGTGAACCCCATGGGGGTCGTGATGTCCGGTTTCGTCTTCGTCTGCGCTGCCCGTGATACCCCTCCGGCAACAGGCACAGCTCGACGACCAGTCGCTAGAACTGAAATATTAGTGCATCTAAAATTTTTGTGAACCCCAAAAATGATCAGGGCTTGTCAACCGGCGGCTTGCGTGCCATGTCATGCCGCGGGTTCCGATAATGGCCGCGCCGATGATCACCGCCGCGCCGATCCACGTCTGTGCGGCCGGAACTTCCGAGAAAAATGAGAAGGCCATAAGGGCCACGACGGGCAGTCGGAGAAAGTCGAGCGGTGCCAGAACGCTTGCGGCCGCCATACCGAAGGCGCGCGTGATCAGTGTCATGTTGAGCGCGCCGAGTGCCCCTTGCAGGGCAAGCAGTCCGAGTTGGCTCCAGGTCGGCATTGACCAGACCGGCAGCATGATGATCAGGCCAAGCGGCACCGTCGCTATCAGATTCCATGCAACCAGCCGGTCGGCACTATCCCTCAACGCCATCCGCCGCAGCATCAATTGGCTGGCCGCCGTCAAGACCGCTCCTGCCAGCGCAAAAAGCAGCCATTGGTCGAAACCGGACGCTCCAGGGCGAATGATGATCATGACGCCGATAAAACCTGCGACAATGCCGGCCACGCTGGAGATGCCGACATGCTCCTTGAGCACCAGCCACGCGCCGAGAACGAGAAACATGGGCATGGTGAAATTGATCGCCGTGGCATCGGCGAGTGGCGCGTGCGCAAAGGCGACGAACAAAGCAACCAGTGAGGCAAGCTTCAGACCTGCACGCACGACATGCAGAACACGATAGGGAGAGGATTTCAGGTCGACGCGTGACACGATCCAGGGCGTGACGACAAGAAGCCCGAAAAACGACCGGAAAAAGCCGATCATCAAGGGATGCACGTCGCCGGCCAGCAAACGAACGATGACCGCGTCGAGACTATTTAAAAAAGCGGCAGCCACCATCAAGCAGACAGCAAGGCCTGTGCGACCGGGCTGCATTACGCTGCTCCTGACCGAACAAAGGTGAACCCTGCTATATCGGCCACTCGACACGGTAGCGCATTGAACCGGCAATCCATTGGAAATAAAGCCTTCCCTGGCGTGTCTGCAATTCTCCCGCTGCCGCGGTTTGCCGCAGCGCAGACTACTCGTTCTCGCCAGGGGCCGGCGGCATCCGCTATTCCCCGGTACGGATCAACGGCTTTATCTCAATCTTTCAGCCTCCGTCACACTGACAGAGCGCATTGCTGACGGGAGCGCCTAGCTCACTGTTAGTGGATCATTCCGTTCGTCTTCGCCCGGTTCGAGAACTGGTGGACGAGCATGATGCCCTGCTCAAGGAGCAACTCGGCCGCCTGCAGATCGCGGGGCGTCATGTCCCCGGATAGTCCGCGAATCGTATTGGCGACGCAGATGGAGTTGGCGACAAAGCGGGTGTCGCCCTCACCTTCCGCCTCCTCGGCCGTTGCTTCCAAGGCGTCGGCGACGGTGTCGAGCAGGCTCGAGCGTTCGACAAGCGTCATGTCGTTCAGGGTTTTGGAAATGCCGTTCATGATTGTCTCCTCGCGCGTGCTCAAGGCGGATCGCAGCTCGATTTCTCGATTTCAGTCATATGGCGGTGACTGTCAGATAGGATAGCTGTCTTCAGAAGCAACTCATGGCTGCCGCGCACCTCATGCATGGGTGCAGCGAAATGGCGCGGTTCAATCAATAAATTTCGAGCCTATCATTTCAGATGCGTCAGGAGGTCGGCAAGCATCGATCGCTGCCCTTTCAACAGCTTTATGGCTGCGTCGGGCGGGGAAAACCACCCCGCCCGATCGACTTCAGGAAAGCTCTTTACCTGGCCCGACCGTGGTGGCCATTCCATTTCGAATTGGCAACTTTGTATCGCATTCACGTCGAGTATCGGATCGGCTTCAATCGCCCACGCGACGACTATCTTTCCGCCGGGTTGTCGGTATTCGCCCAACGGTGTGAACCTGCCATCGACTGCGAAACCCAGCTCCTCGGTAGTCTCCCTAATGGCCGCCGCGAGCTCATCTTCTCCAGGCTCGATCAGCCCCTTCGGGATCGACCACGCAGCTTCGTCTTTCCCAGCCCAGAAAGGGCCGCCCGGATGGACGAGAAGCACTTCGATGTCGCTGGAAACACGCCGGTATAGCAGAAGTCCGGCGCTGCGGATTGCCATCGCCTTGTGCCCTTCTTGTGTCGATCACGAGGCCAGGCATTCCTCACAGATGCCGCAGCCGTCATCGTCCATCCACCGACGCCGGCGCTTACAGCAAAGGCAAGCACGACTATCGGGTTGTTCCTTCGTGTCTTCCGGTGGAATAATCTCGATCGTCGTGTCGATTAGAGTGTCGGCCACAAGCTCCGCCATCTCGTTGCTCCATCAGTCTATTCTAAATAAGATAGGAGCGGCGATCGATACCGGCAAGGCTCTCGACGCCGGTCGGAGGGCCAAATGGCATGCCGAACCACATTCGGCGATCTCAGCATCGAACGCTGGGCCTTCTTGCGACAAGTGATATAGTTAAATTTCGGTCGTCTACCTGGACGATACGACAAAGGAACTATTCCATGGAAGACCAGAAACGCCCGCTGCAACCAGGAGAAACCGCCCCCGCCTTCGCACTCGCCACGGCCAACTTCGACGGAACCGTCTCTTTCGCCGATTTGAGCGGTCGTCCGTTCGTGATCGGGTTCTTTCGCGGGCTGCACTGCCCGTTCTGCCGGCGCCAGGTCGAACAGCTTGCTGACATACAGCCCACCCTGCGCGCCGCCGGAGTGGAGACCGTGGCCGTTATCAACACACCGGTAGAACGCGCTCGCCTGTATTTCCGCCACCGTCCGACGCCAGTAACGCTGCTATGCGATCCCGACTGCCACACACATCGGGCCTATGGTGTGCCCCATGCTGAGTTCCCGCCCGATGGGAGCAGCAAGCAGCCCGAATGGCCTTATAGCGCGACGATGGCGCAGTTCCAGGCGGCGCGCATCAACCCCACGGGCGAGTTGCCGGAATTGCTACAGCCCATGGAAGCCAATACTATACTCAACGCCAAGGACCACTTCGAGCTTGATGAAGCCGATATGGCGATCTTGGCGAACCACGCTACCCAGCTCGTCGGGCACTTCCTGGTCAATGCGAACGGCACCATCGCCTGGTCGCAAATCGAGGCGCTGGACGGGCCGAACGGTCTTGGCATCTTCCCGACTGCGGCGGAGATAATCGCCGCCGCCGGCAGCCTTGAACGCTGACTTTCAACGAACCATTGGCCAGCGTTGGCGAACTCTCCGACCTGTCATCAGTTTGACCTCCGCGTTCCGCCAGCCCGAGAAAATAGTCACGTTAGACAGACTTTAACCGTTGTTCGGTTTTTGCGTCGAACAGATGCAGTTTGCTGAGGTCTGGGCTAATGACGATCTGGTCGCCGGCGCGGAGATCAAGGCGCTCTCTTACCGTCGCAACGAGATGATCCTCACCAAACTTCGTGGTGACCTGGATCTCAGCACCGGTGGGCTCGACGAGAACGACCTCAGCGGCAACGGGACCTTGTCCGATTGTGAGATGCTCAGGGCGAATGCCGTAGATAAGCTGTGCACCGCGTTCCAATGACGCTGCTTCGGGCAGTGGCAGCCTACCTCCGCCGTCCGCGATCAACTCTAGCGGCCCTGAAGTGCTGACCTGGCCTCGAATAAGGTTCATCGCCGGCGAACCGATGAAGCCCGCGACGAAGAGGTTTGCCGGCCGGTCGTAGAGATCGAGCGGCGAGCCTATCTGCTCGACGAAGCCGTCCCGCATCACAACAATCCGATCGGCCATCGTCATGGCCTCGATCTGATCGTGGGTGACGTAAATGGTCGTTGTCTTCAGTCGCTGGTGCAGTTGCTTGATTTCCGAACGCATCTGCACACGCAGCTTCGCGTCCAGGTTCGACAATGGTTCGTCAAACAGGAAGACCTGCGGATTTCTAACGATGGCACGGCCCATCGCCACACGTTGACGTTGGCCACCCGATAGGTTTTTCGGATATCTGTCGAGCAGGTGCCCGAGCCCCAGAATTTCAGCGGCCTCCCGAATACGTTGCCTGGTCTGTTCCTTTGGGGCTTTCGCCAGCTTCAGCGAAAAACCCATATTCGCCTCGACTGTCAGATGGGGGTAGAGCGCGTAGGATTGGAAAACCATCGCGATATCGCGTTCTTTTGGCGCGACATTGTTCACGACCTTGCTGCCGATCGATATCCGGCCAGCTGAAATCTCTTCGAGGCCGGCGATCATCCGCAACAATGTCGACTTCCCGCACCCGGACGGACCGACCAGGATTACGAATTCGCCGTCTTGGATATCAATATCCACCCCATGCAGAACTTCGAAGTGACCGTAGCTCTTGCGGGCATTCGCCACACTTACTGACGCCATAACTTTCTCCGGCTGAATGTTGGTATCTTCGGATGCAGCCGCTCGTTGGACACGGCTGTCGATTGCTCATTGGATTGCCGTGGCGGCTGAATAAGGTGCCAATACCGCGTCGACCGCAGCAAGGCAGAGTTCGCGGGCCTTCGGAGCGACCCGCTTTGACACCACGCCGGAATAGAGTCGGCCGAGATATTGGCTGATCAGAGTTTCGGGAATTTCATCGGGAAGCCGGCTGAACAATTCGCCGACCGCGGCGGATGCGCGAGGATCCGGCCAGTAATAGCGAATTCGATCGCTATAGCTGAAATGCCGTTGCAGTCGCTGCTCATCGGGACTGCCGCCATAGTGGCCCGTCCAGTTTGCCGGTTGCTCGACCATGATTTTTTCCATGGTCGTCACCAGTCCGGTTCGTGGCGTCCTCCCGGCAAGCACATCAGCGATCGCATCGAGACCGTACAGCGCTTCGCGCAGCGCGAAAGTCAGCCCTGGTCCGACCTTGAGGATTGCAAAGCCGCCGTCAACGAGAGCAGACAAGGCTTCGGCCGGTTGGTAGTCGGTGGAATGTGCCTCGAAAACCAAGCCGGGCATGTCGTCCAGCGAACGAATGAGGCTCGTGGCCCGTTCGGGGTTGTAGAGCGCCACGTCCGTGTTGCCAAATTCCACGCCCGGCTGAACCACGATCCCAATGACCCGCTCCATCGCCGGCGCCAAGCCGGCTTCGGCAAACGACGCCTGGTGAACCGCCAGGGTTTTCATCGCCGCATCGGCCCGCGTGATTTCAATATCTTCGAGTGCGTGCGTTGCACCACCTGGAGGCGGCACCTCGGTTCCGATGATATAGACCGGCGGATGGCGGCCTGAACGAAGAGCGGCCTCCTCAGCGGCTTTTGCCAATCGAGCGGCCCGCGCCGCAGTCAATTCGTCATCGAGCGCCGTTGGTTCACCGGCACAGCCCATCGACGTGTCCAGGTGAATTTTTTCGAACCCTGCCTCGACATAGGCCGTCACCATAGCCGCGGCGCGCAGCATTGCCTCCTCGGCCGCCAATTTTCTCCATGGGTTGGGACCGAGGTGATCGCCACCCAGGATGACGCGTTCGGCTGGAAAATCAGTCGCTGCGGCGATGTCCTCGATGAACCGGCGAAAGTCCACCGGCGTCATCGCGGTATAGCCGCCCTCCTGATTGACCTGATTGCAGGTGGCTTCGATGAGGACCGCCCGGTGCTCCATGCCGGCACGCCGAAGGGCTGCCTCGATGACCAGCGGATGCGCCGAGCAGACCGAAGTGACGCCATGGGGAAGAGGCAGGTTTCGGGCACCGAAAAGCTTTCGCAGCGCGGTCTGGCGGTTTTCTTCGATCGACGTCATGCGAGCGTTACAACCTTCGTCAGGTGACGAGGAGAGACCGTGTCGATTTGCCGGGCCTGCGCGGCGCGTTCGCCGAGGACCTGCAGCGCCGGAAGGACAACGAGGCCCGCAAGCGACAGATCGACATCGACGGCGAGTTCCAGATCGCCTGGACCACCCACACCGATAACGACCGCGCCTTTTTCTCTCAGTTCTCCCACCAGTTTCGTCTCCGCCTCCCTCTGGTCGGAGCTGTACAGCATGACCGCAACCGTCTTTGCGTCAACGAGGCTGATCGGCCCATGACGGTATTCCAGCGGGTGGAAGGCCTGGGTCATGATCTGGCTCATTTCCATGAGCTTGAGCGCTCCCTCCAGGGCGATGCCGAAGAGCGGCCCGCCACCGAGAAAGACGAAGTGCGACCGGTCGGCGATAATTCCAGGAAGCGCCGCATCGAGAGCGCTCGCCAGCTGGCGGGCGGAATTCACGGCGGAGGCAGGAACCTTCTGCCCGATCATCTGCAAACCGAGAAGGACCATGAGGCTAGCCGAGACCGTCATGACGATACCTTCGTCGGGATGAGTTTCGGCAGCGACCATCCGATCGCAATTTTTCGCGAGAGAGCTTTCCGGTTCGACGGTTATCGCCGTCACGAAGGCGCCGGCGGCGCGGCTTGCCTTTGCCGCGGCGACTGTTTCTGTCGTCTCGCCGCTTCGGGAAAGCGCAACGACGTGTGTGTTGCGCCACTCCGGCCAGAAGGTCGACGGCCGGTTTTGCCATTCGGCACCAGGAACCGCGATTGCCTTGCGTCCGGCCATATTGGCATAGGCTGCCAGCGAGAGCGCAAGATTGAAGGATGTGCCGCAGCCGACGAAGACGAGCAGCTCCGCGCGGTCGTCGGCAGAATTCAATTCAATGGCCTTCTCCCAATAGGGAAATTGCTCGAAAATAACCTTTTCGGTCGTGCTCATGAAGTCTCCGATTATTTGACAGAACCGGCCAACAGGCCGCTGACGAGGTAACGGTTGAGAAAAATGACGACGAGGGCGGGGATGACGATGGCGATCGAGCCACTCGCTGTGATGAGGCCGTAGTCGATGAAGTTCTTCGTTACGAATTCCGGAATCAGAACCGTTAGCGGCTTCGTTGCCTGCGGCGAAAAAATGAGCGGTACGAGATACTGCCCCCAGGCACCCAGAAACGTGAGGATTGCCGCTGCCGTCAGACCCGGTCCGGCCAGCGGCAGGACGATGTTGAAGAAGATGTAGAGCCGGCCCGCTCCGTCGAGTTGCGCCGCCTCTTCAAGTGCGATCGGAAGAGCTTCGAACACGCTCCGCAACAGCCAGAGCGACAGAGGCAGGAAGGCCGAGACATAGATCAGCGAGACGCCCACATAGGTATCGACGAGATGCAGCTTGATCATGATCTGATAGAGCGGGATCAAGACAGCGTAGGCGGGAATGGCTAGGGTCGCGACAACGGCGACAAAAAGCGCTTTCCGGCCGGGAAACTGAAGCCTGGTGAACGCGTAAGCCCCCAGAGAGGATATCGCGACGCAAAGCAGCGTGGCAGCGATTGAGGTCACCACGCTGTTGAGCAATGCGGCCCGGAACTGTTTGAACACCTCCACACCCCCGATCCGCGCAATATTGATGCCGAGCAGCCGGGAGTAGTGATCGAGCGTAAAGTGCTGCGGGAAGAAGTTGATCGGCCGGGTCGAAAAGTCTTCGCTTGATGTAACCGAACTCGCAATGGTCCAGTAGATCGGCCCAAGAGACCAGATCAACAGGACGACGACACCGGTCCAAATCATCATTCGATAGGCAATAGTGGATCTCATCAGTCGAACCGTGTGTTGCGATAGACACGAAGGACGTAGACGAGCGAAATCAGCAGAGACACGAGAGTGATCACGACCGATAGCGCCATGCCATACGAGAAGCGGAGATTCTGGAAGGTTTCGAGGTAGATCTGGACGAGCACCGGTCGGGTCTCAAGGCTGGCGCCCGCCAGGACCCAGGCCTCGTCGAAGAGATTGAAAGCGTTCACGGTTGCGTTCGTCATGGCGACAGCGATCGCACTGCGAACCAGCGGAAGGGTTACCCATCCGAACATCTGAACGCGCGTGGCCCCATCGATCCGCGCAGCCTCATAGAGATGAACAGGGATACTCTGCATCGCCGCAAGAACGATGACGATCGTCAAAGGCATCATGCGCCAGACATGGACGATCGTTACGGCGACGATGGCGCTTGTGCGATCGTTGAACCAGACGTGATTTTCGAAGGGGAGCCCGAGCGCTGAAAGAATGCCGTTCAACAGACCCGCGCCCGGTTGATAAATCCAAAGCCAAATGACCGAATTCACAACGCCGGGCAGCGCCCAGGGCAAGATCACCGCAGCGAGAACCCATTGCCGCCCGACCTTGATCTGATTGATGAGAGCGGCGGCAAGAACGCCGAACACGGTTTCGGCGGCGACAGCCAGAACAACATACATGAGCGTGTTGCTCCAGGTCGTCGCGAGCTGCCCATCCGACAGCATTCGGCTGTAGTTCTCCAGGCCGACGAATGGCGTGCCGGCTTGCATGGGGTTGACCCTGTGCAGGCTGTCCCAGACGGTTCTTCCCATCGGGTAGAAGACCAAAGCTGCCATCGTGATAACGATGGGCGACACCAACAGCAAGCCGAGTGTGGTGTCGGCGTTGAAGCCGACCCCACGTTTGCTCGTGGCCCCTTCGGACGCCAAAGCGGTCATTGCGCCATCGCCTGCTTGGCGGCGGAAGCGATAGCCTCCATCGCCTGGTCGACGCTCATCTGTCCCTTGGCAGCGCTATTGATCGCCGTGTTTACGCCGCTGGAAAATTGCGGGTACCAAGGCGGCGTGCCCTGCGGGAACAGCGGCTCAACCGTCTTCGACTGCGCCACGAGAGCGTCGCCGCTGTTCAGCTTTCCGGATTCGTTGAGTTCGGAAAGGGCGGAAGTGCGTGTCGGCAGGAAGCCGTTCACGGCATTCTTCTTCTGGAAGTCCTTGCTGGTAAACCATTTGACGAAGGCAATCGCCGCCTCCTTGTTGGGAGAGACGTTTGGAATAGCCAGCGCTTCCGGAAGGCCGAAGCTGCGCGTTTCACCGCTTGCCGTCGGCACGAGGATCGCCTCTACCTGGCCGGCGACTTTCGACTGCTTGGGGTCGTTCATCTGGCCAAGGCGACCAGGCTCACCGGAGATCATGATGCTGGTGATGCCCTGGGCGAACATGCTCTCGTTGATCTGGCTGTCCTTCAGGCCGGTAGAAGCCGGATCGACCAGCCCTTCCTTGAGAAGCATCAATTCGAAAGCAAGCGCCTTGTAACCAGCCGAATCCGGCGAGGTGAAAAGCGGATTGAAGTCCTTGTCGAAGAGTTCGCCACCGAAAGCCTTCGTCAGCAGGTACCAGCTCGTCGACGCGCCTTCGGTTGCCGAAACCGGCAGGCCGATCGGATATTCGACAATGCCTTTTTCCTTGATCTTCTTGGCTGCAGCGACCAGGGCGTCCAATGTTTTCGGTATCTCGGTGATGCCTGCATCCGTGAAATGCTTCTTGTTGACGAGCATCACCCGGAAGTCGTTGGTGTAGGGAATTCCCAATAATTTGCCGTCGACCGTGAAGATCTTGGCAACGCCGATATCTTTCACCGTATCGGCGTCGATCACGTCGTTGAGCGGCATATACCAACCGGCCGCGCTGAACTGACCGGTCCAGGACCAATCGAATTCGGTCACATCCGCTGGGGCTGTACCGGCAACCAAGGCTGTCACCAGCTTCGGGCGGATGTCGTCCCACGACAGGGTCTGCAGGTCGACGTGAATGCCGGTTTCGGCCTCGAAGTCAGCGGCGATGTTCGGTCCCTGCGGCGATGGCATGAGCACCGTGATCGACTGACCGGCAAGCGGCTTGGCGTCCTGGCCCAGAGCGGGTGCGGCGATTGCCAAGGCCGCCGATGCAAGTAGAGGCAAGATCAATTTATGCATGTTCCCATCCTTCATTATTCTTGAGCTCAATTACTGGGATGCGCAGTCACCGCCTTCGGCCGTGGCCACGATTTGCCCGAACCAGCCGTCGTCTAGTGGCCAGTCGAGAAGCTGGGCGGCAGCCAGGAGCGCGCCGCCAATGGGGGGAAGTTTCGGCAAAGCCGGAGGCCTGCCGATTCGCCGTTCAAGCGCCTCCAAAAGAAGCCGGCTCGAAAAAGTACCGCCGGCATAGGTCCAGTCGGCATCCGGATCACAATGGCCGGCAATTGCCGCATGATGCTTCGCCAGTTCATCGGCCGCCTGCTCGATCAACCCGATCGCCCCTCTATCGCTGCCAAGTGCGACCTGATCGACGAGGGTCGAAATTGCTGCAATGTCCGCCCGTGGGTTCGCCAGGGAGCTGGCCCAATCGCCGAGCCCATTCATTGGATTGCTCAAGTCGATGCGAAGATGGTCAAACAGGGCCTTTGCGAGAGCTGTTGCCGGAGCACGCCCGTCCAAGCTTTGGCTGACGAGATTGAGCGCCCTCTGCCCGATCCAATGACTGCTGCCCTCGTCACCGATGAGATCTCCCCAGCCGCCGGTGCGCGCCGACTGGCCTTTGGAGTTACGCGCCCATGCCATTGAACCTGTGCCGGAAAGAATGAGGATACCCGGCTCGCCCGCAAAAGCACCGAGGTGCGCCGCGTCCACATCGTTGAGGACGCGGCGGTGGACGTTTGGGAACAGGCGCTCGATCGCATCGCGCTGTAGAGCCGAGAGGCGCTCAACCTCGCCGTAGGCGGGCAGCGCTGCGGCGACGGCCGCCAGATTTCCTTCATCGCGAAAGGGAAGGAGATGCTGCTCCAGCTCGTGGAGCCAATTCGGATTGTCCATGGGATTGACGCCATGGCCGCGGGAACGCCGCAATATCCGGCCACGCTTGTCCGCGAGGGCAACCAGCACCTTGCTTCCGCCACCGTCGATGCCGAGGATCAGCGCGTCGCTCACTCTTTCGCCCTCAGATCCGCGATTGTTGCGTCGACGCCGAAGTTGACGAGCTCGTCACGCCAATGCCGCGAAAGCCCGGAATCGGTAATGACTTTCGCGGTGTCCAGCGGCGCGACCTTGTAGGTCGCGGTGGTTCCGAATTTCGAGGAATCGGCCAGGACGAAACGATTGGCCGACCGAGCCAGCATGCGCCGGTTGAGGCTCGCTTCCGCACTGTCCACGCTGTAGATCGAGCCGTCAGAGCTAATGGCGCTGGCGCCAAGAAAGAGCTGGTCGAACCATAATGTTTCCAGCATTGCCTCCGCCTGAGGTCCGACGAGCGACGCATTTTCGCTACGCAGCTGACCGCCGAGAAGCACCACCTCCAAATTCGGAATATTCAGGAATTCCTGCGCTACCGTCAGGCCGTTGGTGAATATCCTGAGCGGCATGGGGTTGATGCGAACGAGGCGCGCAAGCTGCAGGACGGTGGTTCCCGCGTCGAGAAAGATCGCCGTACGCGGATGAAGCAGGCCATAGGCCGCGGTGGCAATCGCCCGTTTGGCTGACAGGTGGCGCTTTTCGCGCTCCTGAAATGCAACCTCAACCGACGATCCTTCGGCAATGCGCGCTCCACCATGCACGCGATCAATGGCGCCTTCCTGCTCAAGGATCTGCAGGTCTCTACGAACCGTGGCAAGCGATGCTCCGATCGCATCGGCAAGCGCCTGAATGGTCGAAAACCCGTTCGCGTAGAGGTGGCTGCGAATGGCATCCAGTCGATCGACCTTCACTCCAACTGCCTGGCTCAACGACAACCTCCCTCACGGCCGATCCCAATTTCGATCATACTTTCACTTAAAATGATCAGAGTCAATCAGAATTCTGACGTTTGTTGATTTATCGGATGATGACTGGAATGAAAAAAGACGCGCCGTGAATTCACGGCGCGCCTAAAACGAATGAACTGCCATGCGCTTGTGGCTGGCTTACCCGCGGGATCTCACTGATACCTCGGCAGCAAATCCCCGTGCGCATCGATCAGGTCGTCGACAAGGTTCCAGATTTGGTCTGGAGACAATTCCGCAGACGTATGCGGATCAAGCAGAGCAGCTTGGTAGATGCGCTCGCGGTTTCTTGTAAGAGCCGCCTCGACCGTCAATTGCTGAACGGAAACGCTCAAGTTCATGACGGCGGAAAGCTGAGAGGGGATCCGACCAACCCGGACCGGCTGAATTCCGTTTCTGTCGACATGGCAAGGCACTTCCACGATGCATTCATCGGGCAGATTCTCGATCAGGCCGTTGTTTGGGACATTGCCGTATATCAACGCCGGATTACCAGTTACCGCGGCATGAATGATGCCGGCCGCATATTCATTGCTGCGGCACACCTCGATCGGCTTGTCGCCTTCCAGTTCCTTGCGCAGGTCATGCCACTCTTTGATCTGCACCTCGCAGCGCCGGATGTATTCGTCCAACGGAATATTGAGCTGATCGATCAGATCCCCTCGTCCCTCCTTGATGTACCAGGAGGTATACTCGGAGAAATGCTCGCTGGATTCGGTGACGAAGTGGCCGAGCCGTTTGAGAACATCGAACCGCACCCGATCGTCCGGCGGAACGCGGCCATCGGCGGCGAGAGCGTTCAGTCGCGGATAAAGGTCTTCCCGCCGTCCGTCGCTATGAGTTTTCTCATATTTCAGGAAGAAGGCGACGTGGTTGATCCCAGCCGAAACATAGTTCACGTCGGCAATGTCCTCGCCGAGGCATTGCGCGAGATGCCCGGCTGTGTGCTGCACACTGTGACACAAGCCGACGGTGCGGATTTCCGGGGCCAGATCCTTGATCGCCCAGCAGTTGATGGCCATCGGGTTGACGTACTGCATCAGAAGAGCCTGCGGGCAGACCTCCTGCATGTCTCGGCAGATCGCCTCAAGGACTGGTATCGTCCGCAAACCGCGGAAAATGCCGCCGATGCCAAGGGTGTCGGCGATCGTCTGACGCAGACCATATTTTTTTGGAATGTCGAAGTCCGTGACGGTCGCCGGTTTGTAGCCACCGACCTGCATCATGAGGATCACGAAATCGGAACCGCGCAGCGCTTCTCGCCGCTCGAGCGTGGCGTCGATCCTGACGTTTGAAAGCTTAAGTGACTCGCAGATCCGGCGAGCGACGATCTCTGAGGTCTTCAGTCGCTCGGGATCGATATCGAAGAGGCTGATGACGTAGTCGCCGCCTCTCTGCGAGGACAGGACGTCTCCCAGAATGTTCTGTGCAAAAACGGTGCTACCAGCGCCTACCAGGCAAATCTTCGGCATTGCAATCTCCGTATCGGTTGTGATTGCTTATTGCTCCTTCTAGATTGGAATTTCTTCCCGGCATTTGCCTATTAATTCCGGAATTCGAGTCTCAGACACATGAAACATACCCAAAGCCGCGGCGAACGGATTGGATCTCGAGGGGAGTTCCTGATCGAGCGTCACATCGCTGATGCGATGGCCGCACCGCATTGGCACGACCACGTTGAATTAAACCTGCTGATGGCAGGCCAGATGACCTATCTTTTTAATGGAAGGCGGGAACAGGTGGAGGCCGGCCGCCTGGTCTTATTCTGGGCCGCGATTCCCCATCAGACGATCGCTGTTGCCGAAAACGCGCCCCTGGTGTGCCTCTATCTTCCCCTTGTCGATTTTCTGGGTCTGCCGGTGGACAGAAAGGCAAGGCAGTCGATCATGCAGGGGAGATTTCTGGCGCAGGGAAATCAGGAAGCGATGGATGCTTTGATCCTTCCACGATGGGAAAAGGAATGGCAGTGCGGCGGTGCGGCAAGACGGAAACTGGTCGTGGAGGAAGCGCGACTGCGAATACGACGTCTGATCCTGGACAATGCTGAAAGCGACAATTCGCCAATCCATGTCTCTCCGACATCGTTGGCCGGCCAGGCGGTGCGCCACGTCGAGCTGCTGATCGACCTCATTAATTCCCGCTACGCAGATCCGGTAAGCGTAGCCGATCTCGCAAAACTCGCGGGAATGCATCCAAGCACCGCCAACAGCGCTTTCCGAAAGGTTTTGGGAATATCAGTCAACGAATACCTGACTCGACATCGGATTGCCCGGGCGATGCAGCTGCTGACGGACACGGACGATCCGGTCCTCCAGATCGGTTTTAACTGCGGGTTTGGTTCCAATAGTCGCTTCTACGAGATTTTCAAGGAGCGAACGGGGACGACCCCCCGTCATTTCCGGGAAGCGGTGAACTCCAAGAACACTCCAGCGCCGTGATGAGTTTCCAACCGACGAGGTCGTGATGGCTCTGTGCCTACTTATTTCGGCTCACTACCTGAGCAGATGCGTGCGGCTTGCGCTTCGACCTCACGCGGATCCAGCGTCGCCGTTTGGTCCCGGCGATAGATCTCGGCGGAAATCACCGCTAGGCATCGATCAAAATCGGAGGGACGGATGAGGATCGCGCCACCAACGATGATCGCGGAAAGCAAGATCGCCCCTGCCAGCAGAATATCACTTCTGACCATGTCTCCCCCGGTGCGACCGCCGTACGGCTTTAGTGGAGCGTGCCGCTGATCACCATTTTTGACACGAATGCGGAAAGAAGCTGGCTATCGAAATGGCCCGGCGAATTCATCATCATGTTGATCGCCTCTGCTTGCGAGAAGGCGCGCTTATACGGCCTGATTGTGGTCAGCGCTTCATAAACGTCACAAATCGCCGCAAGCCGGGCGACGTAAGGGATCTTCTTTCCGGCGAGCCGGCCAGGATAGCCCGAGCCATCGAATTTTTCGTGGTGGTAGCGACAAATGTCGAGCACCGGCTTCGGGACATGCGCGACATGGGAAACCAGCTCATATCCCCGCTGAGGATGCCCGCGGACAAGATCCATTTCCTCGGCCGTCAGCTTACCGGGTTTCGTCAAGATGTCGTCCGGGAGCGCCATTTTTCCAAGATCGTGAACCAGTCCACCCAGTCCCAATACCCGTACATCCTCTTCTCCATGACCGAGGCTGCGCCCTAGGGTGATCATCAACGCGCTTACCGCAAGCGAGTGGAGGAACGTCAGCTCATCCTTTTCCTTCAGCTTTGCGACTGCGATCAGCGCGCCGGCGTTGTCGAAGGCTGCCGACATGATCCGCTCCACAGCTGCGCTTGCCGCATCACTGGCGAAAGAAGCTTTGATCCTGGCGTGGGCAAGCATTTGACGGATCTGCGGCCTTGTATCCTCGACGCATTCCCTCGCCTGCTTGATATCCTTTGCCGAAAACACGGCACGAAGCTGGGCGTCAAACGCAGCCCGGTCGATGTCCTGTGCCCCGCCCGGGTCAACATCCGCGCCTTTTCCGACGTCGATAACAACAGTCATCAGGCGGTTTGCCATCAAACTCTCGACCTGACCGGCGGCCGAGATCAGGAACGGCTTGAACCGGCGTGTCCTGTCTTCTCCCTCAATTTCGACGTCCTCGACATACATTCCTACCCGCAGCTGGCTGACATGTATCCGTTTTCGCATCTCTGATCCGTTCAAAATGATCTTGGTACTCAAGCGTTGTCTCAGATATCCGGGGCTGGCCCGAGCGCGAAAACTCGCTCAAGCTATAGGGCTCCGGCCGCACGGGTCCTGTCTTGGTTGAGCCGTTGTCCATGCTGCTCTAAAATGGCCGCGGCGACCGTTCGATCGACGGCTTTCGAAAACAGATAGCCCTGTCCGAGCTTGCAGCCGAGCTGGCTCAATTGAACAGCTTGGGGTTCTGTTTCAATCCCTTCTGCGACGACCCGGATTCCCAGCTTGTGAGCTATTCCGATCAGGCCCTCGACGATGAAGGTCCCAGCGTCGCCCGGCACCATGCGGTCGATGAAGGATTTGTCGATCTTGATGATGTCGACCGGCACCGTCAGCAGATGGGTCAAAGACGCGTAGCCCGTGCCGAAGTCGTCGAGGGCAACCCGCAAGCCCTTGGACCGAAGAGCCTTTATCTCGTCCGCTACGACATAGTCCCGTTGTCCGAGATAAACCGATTCCGTCACTTCGAGGATGATGTGCTTGAGAGGAACCTCCGCTTCCCCGAAAATTCGGCACAACCTGTCTTGCAGATTACCGCCACGAAAATCTGCGGCGGACAGGTTGATGCCGACATGCTGGAGAGGAAGGCCCCGGGCGAGCCAGCTGCGGATGTCCCTTGCAACCCTGACCAACATGCGTTGAGTGAGCTCAGCAGCAATATGCGCGTCTTTTGTCGCCTCATGGAAATGCGCTGCGGCTATGATTTCGCCGGAAGGCGTGGTCATTCGACACAAGGCTTCGAAACCGACAATTTCCCGTGTATCGAGGCGCAAGATCGGTTGGTAATGCGCGTCGATCCTATCGTCTTCCAGGGCGACGCCCACGTCCCGAACCGCCCTGAAGCGTCTGGTCAGGGCGGTGCCCAGGCCGGGATAGTGTTGCACGTATCGACCGCGGTTGTGTTCTTTCGCATGATAGAGCGCCACATCGGCGTTCTGGCGGATCTGGTCAGGGTTTGTTTCGGTCTCTGCCAACGCGCCGCCAATCGTCGCGGCGGGAAAGACGACATGTCCGTCGCACGTTGAAGGAGAGGACAGTGCTTTGAAGATGTCGGTTGCCCTCGCATTCAAATCAAGGTCTTTGTCGTCCGACACAATGACAGCAAACTCATCTCCACCGAGCCTAAAGGTGTTTTTGGCGCCTGCTGTTGCGGCGATCCGGTCTGCAACCACTTGAATCAATGCGTCGCCGGCTGCGTGCCCGAACGTGTCGTTCACGAGTTTCAAGTTGTCGATGTCAACAAGCAGGATGCCCCAGGCGCGCCGGGATCGAGGCAGCTCTTCGGCGAGAAGCTGGTTGAAACGAGCGCGATTAGACAGTCCCGTCATGCCGTCGCTATATGTCAGCCGCTGACGTTCCATCACCCGTTCTTCGCGATCGATGGCGATTGTGCAGAGATGGACACAAGCCTCGACGAGGTCCCGTTCGACGGCCTTCGGACCGCGGTGGTCTCGATAGTAGAAGGCGAAGGTGCCGACTACCCGGTCGCCGCTTTTGATCGGGCTGGACCAGCAAGCCCGCAACCCCAGCGGAAGCACCAGGGACTTGAAATCCTGCCAACGCGGATCGGTCTCGATATCGGTGACAACGACCGCTTCTCCGAAATAGGCGGCAGCGCCACAGGAGCCCGCAAGAGGACCGGCTTCAAGACTGTCGACAGCCGCTGAATAGTCAGGCGGAAGGGAGGGGCCAGCAAGTGTGTGAAGACGGCTCCCATCAAACGTCAGCACCGAAGCGATGATTCCAGGAACGGCGGCCTCAACCCTGAGGCAAAGTTGCTCGATCGTTGCTGCCAGCGGTTCCCCTTTGGCAATCATTTCCAGAATGGCATTCTGCAACTGAAGGATCATGACGTTACTTCCCGGAAGGAGACCCTGCCTACCAAACCGACTTTCAAATCAGGTTACGCCGTTGATTAGATTTTGATCGAATAGACGCACTCGCGAGCCATCAACGGCCGAGCCCCGAAGCGGAGTTAGAAATTCCAGACGAGAGGCAGGGTCGATCTGCTCACGCGGGCCTTGAATAATCGATCGTGGGACTCATCTCCTTTTGCTCGTGGAGCAGACGTTCCGGGCTGAACGGGTGTGATGCCCGGATTGGCGCATGCCTGGCGCATAATCGCCTCTGATTGGCAGGGCTTGGTGCCCTGTTCCACGATGCCATGCCGTTTGAGGCAGACGTCCTCGACCGTCGGCTTGCTTCATTCAAATGTCACGGGGTGCAGAACATGACGAAAGTTCCAACTATCGCCCGTATCTGGCGCGGTCGCACGAAGCCGGAATTTGCTGATGAATACGAAGCTTACAATCGCGCTGAGGGAGTTCCGCCGCTACAAAAGACGGCACTCGGCGTCCAATTGCTGCGCGAAGATCGAAAGGATGAAACATGGTTCACGACGATCTCCTACTGGGCCGACATGGAATCGATGACGGCGTTTACGAAAGGTGATCCGGAGCAGGTTCATCATCTGGCGCGAGATGCAGAACTGCTGTGCGAACTTCCGGAGCGTATCCAGATACATAAGATAGTGGTCCCTCCAAATCTGCGTTGAGCCTTCTTAGCGTCTTTCTGCAGCTCCCGCGCTTTTTCCCGGCCAGAGATAATCGTTCCAAAACGTTTTGGCTTGACTCCCAAAACGTTTTGGAGAATCTTTTTCTCACTTCGGGAGGAAGGTCTTGGCCAATCTCAAACAGCTCGCAGAATCGTTGGGACTTTCGATCACCACGGTGTCGCGTGCTCTCGACGGTTATGCCGATGTATCGGCCGCCACGCGTGAGCGGGTTCGCGAGGCTGCCGACAAGGTCGGCTACCGGCCGAATGCTTCGGCTCGCCGCCTCCGCAAGCAGCGCGCCGAACTGGTTGCCGTCACGCTGCCGAGCGATCCCGGCCATATCGGCCCTCCGCATTTCCTCGATATGTTGTCCGGCTGCGCCGAACATCTTGCTGCTGCCGGCCTCAATCTGGTGATTGCACCGGTGCCGCGCGGCGAGAGCGAACTCGACATCTGCCGCCGCTTCGTCGATGGCCGCCGCGTCGATGCCATGCTTCTCGTTCGCACCAAGCGGAAGGACGAGCGCGTCGAATTCCTGCAGTCGCGCGGCATTCCCTTCGTCACCAACGGCCGCACCGAAAGCCTGACGCCCCATCCCTATATCGATGGCGACGGCTTTGCCGGCTTCCGGGCCGCGACCTTGCGCTTCCATGCTGCCGGCCACCGCCGCATCGGCCATATCGCCGGCCCGCAGGAATATTTCTTCGCTCATGACCGCTGCCGCGGCTGGCGGGCGGCGATGGAGGAATGCGGCCTGGCCACCAACCTCTGCGCCGAAGGCGCGCCGTTGGAACAGGGCGGTTATCTCGCAGCACTCGAACTTCTGCGCCAACCGTCGCGTCCGACCGCCCTCGTTTGCGCCACCGACGAAATGGCGATCGGGGCGCTTCGGGCGCTGCGCGAGGTCGATGGCGGCAACCACATCAGCATTGTCGGCCATGACGACCTGCCGATGGGCGCCTTCACCAGCCCGCCGCTCTCGACGATGCGCATGACCGGCGAACACCTCGGCGCAAGCTTCGCCTCGCTGCTGCTGCGCGCCATTGCCGGCGAAACCGCCGAAGAACTTCAGGAACTTCACGCGATCGAATTCATCGATCGCGACAGCCATCGCCGTCCGCTTAGAGCGGCATAGACAGCAGTGCATCTCAAACAAAGAACAATGAAGGAGGAGAAGATGAAACATATCATGTCATTTGGAGTTCTGGCTTCCACCGTGCTGGCCTTCGCCTCGCCGGTGCTGGCCCAGACGGTTTTCGTATCCACCCAGCTTCGTCCGATCGAGGAGGCGACCGTCGTTCGCGAGGAACTGTTGAAGGACGTCGGCTCGGTTGACTACGTGGTCGAGGAACCACCGCAGTTTGCCGTCCGCATGGAAGCCGAGCGCCAGGCCGGCAAGCACACCGTCAGCCTGGTCGGTGCGCTGCATGGAGAGCTTTCGCCGCTTGCCGACAAGGACACGCTCGAACCGCTCGACGATCTCGCCAAGAAGCTGGCAGCGAGCGGCATGCCGCAGTCGCTGCTCGACCTCGGCAAGCTCGGCAAGTCGACCCAGCAGTACATTCCCTGGATGCAGGCGACCTATGTGATGGCTGCCAAAAAGGAAGCCCTGCAATACCTCCCTGATGGCGCCGACGTGAACGCGCTGAACTACGATCAACTGATCGAGTGGGGCAGGAACATGCAGGAGGCGACCGGCCAGCCGCAGATCGGCTTTCCGGCCGGTCCGAAGGGGCTGATGGCGCGCTATTTCCAGGGCTATTTCTATCCGTCCTTCACCGGAGGCGTCGTGCGTACTTTCCAGAGTGCCGATGCGGCCGCCGGCTGGGAGAAACTGAAGGCGCTATGGGCTTATGTGACGCCGAACTCGACCAGCTACGACTTCATGCAGGAGCCGTTGGCTGCCGGCGAAGTCATGGTCGCCTGGGATCATATCGCCCGCCTGAAGAATGCCATTTCTGCCGCACCGGATGATTACGTCGTCTTCCCCGCTCCCGCCGGTCCCAAGGGTCGCGGCTACATGCCAGTCGTTGCCGGTCTCGCCATTCCGAAGGGTGCGCCTGACAAGGCCGGCGCAGAAAAGATCATCGAGCACCTCTCCATGCCGGAGACGCAGCTCTTGACCGCCTCAAAGGTCGGCTTCTTCCCGACGCTGAATATCAAGCTGCCGCCGGATCTCGATGCCGGCGTCGCCCTGCTCGCCGGTGCGGTCACCGCCACCCAGGCTTCCAAGGACGCGGTCATCTCGCTGCTCCCGGTCGGTCTCGCCGACAAGGGCGGCGAGTTCAATAAGGTCTACATGGATAGTTTCCAGCGCATCGTGCTGCAGAACGAGCCCGTCGCAGACGTGCTGAAGACCCAAGGCGCGACGATGGCCAAGCTGATGACCGACACGAAGGCTGCCTGCTGGGCGCCCGATGCCAAGAGCGATGGCCCCTGCCCGGTCGAATAAATCTGTCCATGAAGCGTCCGGGCGAAATGCCCGGACGCGCTTTCACCCCTCTGCTCGTCAAGGCCGGAGCCGATGACCAACAGCCGACCCTGGATCCCTTATCTGCTGATCCTGCCATCCGTCGCCTTCCTGGCGCTGTTGTTCGTCGTGCCTCTGGTACAGACTATCTGGCTGGCGGTTTCGGACAATGGCGCGCCATCGCTCGCCAATGCCGAGCGCATGGTCACCGACATCAATTTCACCCGCTCGGTGAAGAACACCTTCCTGCTGACGATCGCGGTCGTGCCGGTGCAGATCGCCATTGCGCTGGCCATGGGCACGATGGTCGCCAAGGTCGGCCGCGGGCGGGAGACGATCCTGTGGATCTGGACGATTCCGCTCGGCATTTCCGATCTCGCCGCCGGTCTCGTCTGGCTGTCGATCCTGCAGAACACCGGCTATCTGAATTCGCTGCTCTTCGGCCTCGGCATCATCGGCAGGCAGGCAAGCTGGCTCTCCTACCAGACGCCGGTCGCGCTCTTCCTCGCGATTGCGGTTGCCGAAATCTGGCGCGGCACGGCAATCGTCATGGTCATCATCGTCGCCGGTCTCAATCAGGTGCCGAAGGAGTTCAAAGAAGCCGCCGAAATCTTCGGGGCTGGCCCGTGGACGCGCTTCTGGCGCATCACCCTGCCGCTGATCCGCCCCGCCCTGCAATCGGCGTTGATCCTGCGCACCGTGCTCGCCTTCGAGGTCTTCGCGGTGGTCTATGCGCTCGGCGGACGCAACTTCCCGGTTCTCGTCGGCGAGGCCTATAACTGGCAGAACCAGAACCAGAATTACAGCGTCGCCGCCGCCTATGCGGTGCTGATCATGATCATCTCGCTTGCCGCCACGCTTATCTATCTGAAAGCCTTAAAGGTCGATCCGGAGCGCCTGCCATGACCACGGATACCGTCAACACGGCTGCGGACACCCGCAACGCCGCCGGCTTCGTCTCCTCGCGGCGCTGGCTGCTGTGGAGCGCCATCGCCGCACTCTGCGCCTGGGTGCTGGTGCCGATCTATCTGGTCGCGCTCGGCGCGCTTGGCGGCCGCCAGGGCGTCTATATCTGGCCGAAGACCGGCCTTCCCACGGGCATATCGCTCGAGCCCTTCATTCTCTTCCTGAAGACGGAAGGCGTCGTCCAGTCCTTCCTGAATTCGCTGGGGGCAGCCGGCATCACGGTGGGGCTTTCGATCCTACTCGGCGCACCGGCAGGTTATGCGCTCGCCCGCTATGATTTCCGCGGCAAGGACAGCTACCGCCTCCTGGTGTTGCTGACCCGCGCCTTCCCGCTGGCGATCCTGGCACTGCCGCTGACGGTCTCCTTCATCCGGCTCGGCCTCTACGATACGATCCTCGGCGTCGGCCTTATTCATACGGTCCTCGCCCTGCCTTTCGCCGCACTCGTTACGCAGGGCATTTTCCTCGGCGTGCCGAAGGAGTTGGAGGAAGCCGCCTGGGTGTTTGGCTGCACCCGCATCCAGGCCTTCTTCAAGGTGGTGGCGCCACTCGCTCTGCCCGGCATTGTCGCGACCGCGGTCTTTGCCTTCGTCATCTCCTGGAACGAGGTTTTTGCTGCCTCGGTGCTGACGGTGCGCAACCGCACACTGACGGCCTACCTGCTGACCGTGCTTTCGGAAAGCCCGATGCACTATCGCTTTGCCGGGGGGCTGATGCTCATCCTTCCCTCGGTCGTCTTCATCTTCGCGGTCAGACGCTACCTCTTCGCGATCTGGGGCATTTCCTCCAAATAACGGGACCAGAGACATGGCCAATATTGTCATCGACCGCATCCGCAAGAGTTTCGGAGCCTTCCAGGCGCTGAAAGAGGTCTCGCTGACGATCAACGACGGCGAATTCGTCTCGCTGCTCGGCCCGTCCGGCTGCGGCAAGACCACGCTGCTGCGCATCATCGCCGGCCTCGAGACGGCAACATCGGGAGATATCCGCATCGGCGACAAGTCGGTGATCGGCTTGCCTCCCAAGGATCGTGGCCTTGCGATGGTCTTCCAGAACTACGCCGTCTTTCCGCATATGACTGTTTACGAGAACGTCGCCTTCGGGCTGCGGATGCAGAAGGCCAACGACGCACGCGTGAAGGCGCAGGTCGAAAAGGCCGCCGGCCTGTTGCATATCGAACAATATCTCGACCGCTACCCGAACAAGCTTTCCGGCGGCCAGCGCCAGCGCGTCGCGGTCGCTCGCGCCCTTGCCGTCGAACCGAAGGTTCTGTTGATGGACGAGCCGCTTTCGAACCTCGACGCGCTGCTCCGTCTCGAAATGCGCACCGAACTCAAGACCGTGCTGCAATCGGCAGGCACCACGACGATCTATGTGACCCACGACCAGACGGAAGCGATGGGCCTTTCCGACCGCATCGCCGTCATGCATGGCGGCGTGGTCGAGCAGGTCGGCCATCCGGTCGAGATCTACAATCACCCGGCGACACGTTTCGTCGGCGGCTTCATCGGCAATCCGCCGATGAACTTCATCCAGGTGCCGGTTTCGAACGGCCAGGTGGCGGTAGGCGCCGAACGGCTCGTGGCGCCGCAGGAATCCGGCGATCAAATCGTCCTCGGCCTGCGCGGCGAGGCCGTCGAACTCGCGCCGCTGCCGCAGGGTCTCGAAATGCGGGTTCGCGTTGCCGAGCCGATGGGCTCGCATCTGCTGTTGACTGGGTCGATCCATGACCAGCCGGTCCGCGTCATCCTGCCGGCTTCGGAGACCGTGAAGAGCGGCGAGACGATCGGCCTAAAGCTCGACCAAAAGCGCATCACCTGGCTTTCGCCCGAAAGCGGCAAGTCCTTTCCGGCCGTTTTGGCCTAAGAATACCGGAGCATCCAGAATGAACACGCATATCGACCAGGCGAAGCGCATCCTCGCCGTGAACGATCGCGGCGGCTATACCGTGCCGACCGACCGGCTCTATCCCTTCCAGTGGAACTGGGATTCCGCCTTCGTCGCCATGGGCTTCGCGCTCTACGATACCAACCGCGCCTTTCGCGAGCTGGAGCGGCTGGTCGAGGGTCAGTGGGCGGACGGGATGATCCCCCATATCGTCTTCCACGCGCCAAGCGAAACCTATTTCCCGGGGCCGGATGTCTGGCGCACGCAGCACACGATCCCGACCTCCGGCATAACCCAGCCGCCGGTCTTCGCGATCGCACTGCGCAAGCTGCATGAGGTCGCCGGCAAGGAGGACGAGACGCGCACCCTGCCCCTTTACGAGGCGGCGCTGAAATGGCACCGCTGGTGGTATTCCGCCCGCGACCCTGAAGGGACGGGGCTTGTAGCACTCCTGCATCCCTGGGAAAGCGGCAGCGACAATTCTCCCGCCTGGGACATCGCGCTTGCCCGTGTGCCCACCACGACCGACACGCCTGTCGTGCGCAAGGACACCGGTCATGTGGATGCCGACATGCGCCCGCGCGACGAGGATTACCGCCGCTTCATTCATCTGGTCGATACCTATGCCGCCTGTGGCTGGGATCCGGCGAAACAATGGGAAAAGGCGTCCTTCAAGGTCGCCGAGATCCAGACGACCGCCATCCTTCTCAAGGCGGGCGAGGACCTTGAGCATCTTGCCCGCCTGTTCGGCCGGACCGAGGACGCGATCGAGATAGATGCCTTCAACGACCGCACCCGCAAGGCGATAATGGCCCAATGGCGGCCGGACCTCGCGCGCTTCGTCTCCCGAGACCTGATCTCCGGCAAAGATGTCGAAGCCGCGACGCAAGCCGGCTTCATCCCCCTCCTCTCGCTGGACCTCGACAAGCAGGTTGCGAACGCCCTGGTCTCGGAAATGAAGGCCTGGTCCAAGGGTCTAAAAGTTGCCTTCCCCACCACCAAACCCGGCATCGCCAGCTGGGAGCCGAAGCGCTACTGGCGCGGCCCCGCCTGGGCGATCATCAACTGGCTGCTGATCGACGGACTCAGGCGCAATGGGCATGCGGATGCGGCCGAGGAACTGCGGAAATCGACGATCGCAGCGATCGAAACGGAGGGTTTTGCCGAATATTTCGACCCTGTCACCGGAGAAGGCTGCGGCGGCCTCGGCTTCTCCTGGACGGCTGCCGCGTATCTGTGGCTTGAGGGAGGCACAGTCCGTGCTTGAGTGTAGAGCCGCGCCCAGCTGCTACTCTCCGCGATCAGCGCTCCAGGGGTGGCCTACATATAAAGCGTATGATTTAATCATACGGTGGGTTATAAGGAGATAACCGAGGACACATTATGCGTACAACCCAACCCCTTACCATCACCCTCCCGCTGGAAATGGCGCAGATGGTGAAGGCCAAAGTCAGCTCCGGCGAATATGCGACCGAGAGCGAAGTCATCCGCGACGGCCTGCGCACCTTGGCCGCCCGCGACGCCGCCGTTGAGAAATGGCTGCGCGACGAGGTCGTGCCTACTTATGACGAGATGAAAGCCCACCCCGAGCGCGCCCTCTCCGTCGAGGAAGTCCGCCGGCGGCTCGATGCCCGTATGGCCGCTCACGCCAAGAAATAGCGCAGGGCTTGAACTACAACGTCATTTTTGCGCCCAAGGCGAGCGACGACCTCGAAAACCTGCTGGTGTACCTGATAGACGAGGCCGGGCCGGAGACGGCTCGCAACTACGTCGGTAAGATTGTGGATTACTGCCTCAGCTTTGAGACGTTTCCCGAGCGAGGCGCCGTGCGTGACGACCTGCGGCCGGGACTGCGCGTCGTTGGGTATCGCGGCAAGGCAAGCATCGCGTCTGTGGTGGAAGAGAACATCGTATCTATCCTGCGTGTTTTCCATCGCGGCCAAGACGTCCGCTTCGACGATAATTAGCAAACGACTTAACCCAGACGACAGATCGACTGCTCGCCCTATTCCGGCTGCCATGGCTGCATGGTGAGCACATTGCCGCCCAGCTTGGCGAAGGCGCGCTGGCGGCAGGAGAAGACGAGGATCTGCTGGTCGCGCGATTGGCGGTGCAGCGCATCGAACATCCGTTCGATCCGATCGTCGTCGGAATAAACAAGCGCATCGTCGAGGATCACAGGCGCCGGCCGGCCGTCGCGGGCGAGAAGCCTTGCGAATGCAAGGCGGGTCAGCACCGAGAGCTGCTCCCGCATTCCGCCGCTCAGCCGGTCGACATCCTCGTCCAGGCCGTTGCGGCGCACGATCTGCGGCAGCAAGGTGTCGCCATCGAAGGTGATCGAGATGTCGTCGAACAGCAGGCCGAGCAGCGGGGCGAGTTCGTTCATGACAGGCTTGAGATAAAGGTCGCGCGCGGCTGCTCGCGTCGCCGTCAGCGCCTTGCGCAGGCGATCCAGAACGGCGACCTCCGTCTCGAAACGCTTTACCTGCTCCCGCGCCGCATCAAGCAAACCGCGAGTTTCCAGCCAGTTTTCTTCCACCGCGCTGTCTGAGCGGGTGCGGATCTGACCGCCGAGATCGGCAAGCTCCTCGCGAAGCTTGGCAATTTCGCGGCCTGCGGCGTCGGCGACCGAGCGCGCCCTGGCAAGGGCGGCCTCTGCGCCTGCGAGGTCCCGACCTGTCCTGCGCAAAGGCGCGGCCCGGAGTTCGACAGCATCGAACTGCTCTTTGGCGTTGGCAAGTTTTACAACAAGGTCCTGCTGCAATTCCGTTCTGCTGGCTTCGGGGCCGATAATCGCTTCGATCGCCTCGCGTTCCTGGCCAAGCCTGGCGTGCTCGGTCTGCGCGCGCAATATGGCCTCGCCTGCTTCCGTGCGCATCACTGACGCCTCCCGCGCCCGATTGCGCGCCAGTTCGATGCGTCGCGTCGCATCGGCGAGACGGGCGCGCACCTCCTCCGGGTTGGCGTCGAGTTCGACCGGACCCTGGCTGAGTTCAGCAAAGCGTGCGGCGTCGAGGTGAAGTTCGTCGATGCCATTCGGGGCGAGATCAGCGAGCCGCTGGCGTGCCCGCACCAGCTCCTCCTGCTTGTTCCGCGCGGCAATATCGCGCTGTCGTGCCGCCCGCAGACTGTCGACACCGAGCTTGGCAAGCAATGTTTGGCGCGTGGCTTCCGCACTCTCGAGCGCCCCGTCCGGCTCTGCCTGCCGGCTGGAATGGATGGTCAGCGTGCCGACGCCCGCTATGTCGAGCCTCGCCATCCCGGCAAAGCTCTTATCCTCGCCCCCATGCAAAGGCTGGCGGTCCATGCTCACCAATCCGGAGACGTCCTTCAGGTAATCGATCCTGAGTGAGGGAAGGCCGACTTCGGCGGCTGCGCGCAAGCCGACGATCTTGATGTCGAGTGCTTCAAGCCGTTCGATGGCGTCGGCTGGAATGACGAGCAATGCATGCGCCGCCTCCCCGTCCTCGATCTGCTGCCGCGCCGCTTCCGCCTGTTCGAGACGCAGACGGACCTCGGCCAGACGCTCGGCGGCGTGGCGTGAACGTAGCGCAGCCTCCAGCCGCGCCAGCAATTCGCGGTTTAACCGCTCCTCCTCTTCGGCCGCCTGCACCTCCGTCGTTGCAGCCTCGCTTTCGGCCAGCGATGCCGTGCGTCGCACGGCTGCATTTGAAAGCTCCTTTTCCGCCAAGGCGAAACGCCGCGCGAGTTCGCCACTGCGGTTCAATGCCGTGTGGAAGCGGTCGAATGCCTGCTGCGCCTCATCGCGGCGGCTGGCGGCCAAAGTAGCCTCGGCGTCGAGGGCCTTGAGCTCCCTGTCATGCAGTTTAGCGGCTTCGAGCACCGACTCGGCGTTGGCAATCGCCGTCTTCCGGCCGGCCTCTTCGTCCGAATTTTCCAGTTCGCTGAGTCTCGCCTGCACTGAGCGGCGGCGATCGAGTGCGCCGTGCAGCATCTCCACCTCCTTGGCCAGCCGCGCCTCCTCCGCCTGCAACCGGTCACGCTCCTCGAGCGCGGCGGCAAAGCGGCCTCCGGCCTTTGGCCGGAGCGTCGCGGTGACCAGGCGATTGAGTTCATCCTCGCAGGCTTCGAGCACTGCCGACATGCGCCGTCCGCCCGTCAGCGCCTCCACCTCGCCCTGCACCGAAGACAGCAGGCTTTCGCGCACCCGCTTGTCGTTTTCTTCCTCGCTCTTGCTGCGATTTTCGATGCCGGTGACGCCCTGGCGCACCCAGAGCAGGCCTGCCGGGCCGGCAGTTCCGCCGGAAATGAGATCGCCGATGAAAGCCTCGGCCTCGTCGGCCTGGGCGACGAGCCGGCCGCTGCCGAGATCGGTGACGCTGGCGCGCCGCCCGCCATAGAACTGCTTGGTCAGGCGGTAGCGGCCGGCTTCGATCGTGATATCGGCCTCGACGATCGGATTGCCGCCGCTATAGGGGCGCAGCATCTGCACGCTCTTTGGCGTGCCGCCGTGCGGCTGGAAGAACAGCGCATGCAGCGCCTCGAAACAGGTTGATTTGCCGTGTTCGTTGGCAGCGCTCAGCACGTTGACGCCGTCGGCGATTCCTTCGACAGATATGCCGCGGCCAGCGAAGCGTTTGACGTTGTGAAGGCGAAGAGCGTTGAGTTTCATCGATCGATCGCCTCGCAATAGGAAAACAGGCGGATCAACGCCTCACGCGCCACACCCCTGTCATCGCCCGATCGGGATTGGTCGAGGCTTTCGGCAAGCAGCAACTCCGCCGCATCGCGCAGCGCACCGGCTCGGTCGATGATCTCGAGATCATCGCTCTCGCAATCGGTCCCCAGCAGTTCCGTATCGATCTCCAGATGCGCAAATTCCGGCGCGACCTGTTGCAGCAGGCTGGTCATTGCTGTGCGCCCGTTCAATCGGGCACGGCCGGACAGCGCGACACGCAACAGGGTTTGTCGCCGCGCGAACGGTTCCGGCAGTGCCGCCTTCAGCGCTTCAACACCGTCTTCTGACGCCAGCAGCGGAAGCTGCAATGTCTGCCAGGAAAAGCTGGCGGTCGTCACCGCCGTCGTCGTCGGCATCGCCCCCTGCCCGGCAATGGAAACGACCATCGCCTGCCCCGGCCGGTCATGCTTGAAACGGTCCGGCTCGGGCGCGCCGCTGTAATATGTTCTGGCGTCGACCGCGACCGATCCGTGCCAATCGCCGAGCGCCATGTAATCGAGGCCGGCCAGCGCCGCGCGGTTCGGCGCAATCACGTTGGTGGCCGTGGCATCCTCCGAGAATTCCTGAATCGGGCCATGGGCGAGGCCGATGCGGATAGAGCCGTCCGGCGTGGCTGCACCCGTCATCCATTCGGTCAGGTCGCGGCCCGGCCGCCTGGTCGTGCAAGGCGCCGGCAGCAGGATGACATCAGGTCCAAGCGGAAGGGGCGCCGCTTCCGTCGCCAGGATGACATTGTCAGGCACCACGCCGCGCGCAGCACTCCAGAGTTGGTCCGCCAGCAGCGAATCGTGGTTGCCAGGAAGCAGGACCCAGCGCAGCGGCGTATTCCGGGCCATCTCGCCAAGCGCTTGGCGAAGCACGGCAGGTGTCGGCGTCTCGGTATCGAACGTGTCGCCTGCGAGCAGGATGACACCTGCCCCATGCTCACGTGCCGCACCGGCAAGCCTGGCGATCACGCCATGCCGCGCCTCGCGCAGGCGCCCTCTCAAATCCTCCGGAAGATTGCCAAATCGTTTGCCAATATGAAGGTCCGAACTGTGCAGGAAGGAAAACATCAACCAGCCATGTTTGCGATGCGCCGCGAGCTTCCGAGCATGGCCTACAGCGCCGCGCGTCTTTTCGGACACGCAAGGACACTGTAGCGCTTTGCAGTAGGCCTCGTCCGCGGTTCGCGATTCCGTTGTTCCGCGACAGACCATGCCTCCCGATATCAGGCGAGGCAAGCCTATCCTGGCTCAACAAGCTCTTATCCAACGCTTATCTAATTCTGCGGGATATTCGACACCGTAGCCATCCTGCTCACGGACGAGGACGGCTGCTAATGCCGCCGGTAACCTCCGGGCGGAGTGCCGCCTGATCCGTCGGCCATCTCTCAGATCTCCAATATATCAGGGAGCCGTTCACGAAGCTCCTTCACCAGCACGCGCTCATTTTCCGAATAGTCGACCGGAACGTTCACCAGATGGACGCCACCTCCGGAGAATGCCTCTTCGAGAACCTGTTTGAACTGGCCGATATCGTCGACCCTGGTTCCCCTGGCGCCGTAGGATTCGGCATATTTCACGAAGTCGGGATTGCCGAAGGTCATCCCGAAATCCGGGAATTCGTCTACGGCCTGCTTCCAGCGGATCATCCCATAAGCATTGTCCTCGATGACAAGAACGACGAGGTTGAGCTTCAGCCTGACGGCGGTCTCGAGTTCCTGGGAGTTCATCATGAAGCCGCCGTCACCACAGATCGCCATGACCCGCCGCTCGGGGTATAGCATCGAGGCAACCATCGCCGACGGCAGCCCGGCTCCCATCGTTGCAAGAGCATTGTCGAGCAGCAGCGTGTTCGCCATCCGCGTTCGGTAGTTGCGCGCGAACCAGATCTTGTACATGCCGTTGTCGAGCGCCAGGATGCCATCATGCGGCATCACCTCTCTTATATCGTAAACCAGTCGCTGCGGCGTGAAGCGATCCTCCGTCGCCCGCGCGGCAATGCGCTCGAGAATGCGCTCCCGCAGGTGAAGAAGCGCCTGCGCGTTTGGCAGCTTGCCCTCGAGGCGATCCGCCAGCGCCTTCAGCGAAGGGCCGATGTCGCCGATGACTTCGGATTGCGGGAAGTAGACCTGCTCGACGGTCGCCGGCTGATATCCGACATGGACGACCTTCGGGCCGCCCTTGCCCATGATGAAGGGTGGCTTCTCGATCGTGTCGTGCCCGATCGTGATGATAAGGTCTGCCTGTTCGATGGCCTCGTGGACATAATCCCGCTCCGACAGCGCGGCGGTGCCCATATAAAGTTCGGTTCCGCCGGGCACCGTTCCCTTCCCCATCTGAGTGGTAAAGAACGGAATGCGCGTACGGATCACAAACTGCGCAATATCCGATGTCGAGCGGGGACGCGAGGCGGCGGCCCCGAACATCAGAAGCGGACGTTTGGCTGCGGCGATGAGGGCGGCGGCGCGATCGAGGGCCGCATCGCTTGCCGTCGGCAGTTCGAGCTGATGCGGTGCAATCAGTGCCACTTCCTGACATTCTTCAGCCGCAATATCTTCCGGAAGCTCCAGATGTACCGGCCCCGGCCTTTCCTCCTGGGCGATGCGGAACGCCTCCCTGACCGTCGTCGGGATCATCTGCGGCGAGACGATCTGCCTTGCGAGCTTGGTCAGCGGCTTCATCGACGCGACGACATCGACCACCTGGAAACGCGCCTGGCGGGACGAGAGAATCCCCTTCTGACCGGTTATCATCACCATCGGCATCGCGCCGAGCAAGGCATAGGCGGCACCCGTCGAGAGGTTCAGAGCACCAGGCCCGAGCGTCGTCAGGCAGACGCCGGGCTTTCCAGTCAGGCGGCCATAGGTCGCGGCCATGAAAGCCGCCGCCTGTTCGTGTCGGGTGAGGACGAGCTCAATCGACGACTTTCGGATGGATTCGACGACGTCGAGATTCTCTTCGCCTGGGATGCCGAAAATGCGCTCGACACCTTCGTTCTCAAGCGCTGCCACTAGAAGATCGGAGCCTTTGGTCATTGGATGTTTGCCCGTGCTGTTTGGATCGAGGCTTCCAGAAAGGAAGGCCTCTTGAAGATATGTTCTTTTCCGGGCCTGTCCATGCGTTCGGCGGCATCGCCTCAATCTTAGTCGCCGAGGATTTCTGGATAGGACTTGCCGCGGGAATAAAAAAGCTCTCCGCGGTTCTGCTGGCAAACAGCTTTGACTGATGGTGTGAGATGTCGCGGTTCAAGCCGGCACCTCCCGCCCGCAGCGCGCAGAGCCCTGTTTTGCTGTATCGAGGATATCAATGGCTTGGCGGCTAACCGGCTACAAGAGCCCCTTGGCCTTGAAGTCGGCGGCGAAGGTGGCAAGCGGCATAACGAGGGTGAGTGGTTTCCCTTGCAGCGGTTCGGCGCCATAGCTGGCATACCAATGGGCGGCGCGTTCGCTCTTGGCATCGATGATGAGCAGGATCCCGCCGCCCTCGCTGGCGAGCCGCAGGCAACGGAGCGCTGCAGCAGCGATGAGCTGGCCGCCTAAACCCTTTCCCGCCACCTTTATGTCGGTTGCCAAGCGCGCAAGCTTGAAGCCTGCGACTTCATGGCGTGCGAGGCCTCTCGTCAGCTTTGGAGGCACGGCCTCATGTGTAACGGCCGAAGGCGCGACTGTGTAGAATCCGAGGATGCGATCAGGTTGGGCCTTGTCGATGGCGCAGAAGGTCTTCGCCGCATTCTGCTCATGGCTCTGCCGAGCGAAGCGCCGAATGAACTCGTTCATTGCCCCATCGCCGCAATCGAATGAGGCCCGATCGTGCGACTTAGCGATCGGCTCTTCATGCCAGACGGGGAGGGTCACAGGGCATCCGGTAGAGCAGAGATCGCAGCGCGTAGTTTCGCGTTCGGTTTTGGCGGGTGTTCAAGCAGGTCGAGGATGCGGATGAAATCGCGGCTCGACACGGTCTCAACTTCAGCAGCCTGGATGACGGCTTCGGCTTCAGGTACTATCTTATCGAGAATGAAATCTGCCATATCCTTGTTCGAGAGGGCAGCCGCGCGCGCGATAATTGCCTTCTGCTTTGGCGGGATACGGAGCTGGTAGCGTTCGGTTTTGTTGTCCGCGGTTCTCGGCATAATTATCTCCTTAATCGCAATGTAGCGTACACATAGTATGTGTACAAGAAGTTCCTGAGATGATCGCAGCATTCATGGAATGGTTCAGCGAACACTACTTCGAGGGCCTTCGGCGGGCTTGCGACCTCCTGACCCATTGCCCGTCCATTATCCTTCAAGCGTCCAGTTCGGCTGCTCGGCCTGACGCTTTCATCGCTCAATACGATGAAATCGTCGATGTTCAGCCACAGTTGCTTGATCTTGGATTGTGACGGGTGCTAGCGACGTCATTGAGCGCAGGTGGCTGATATGGACGTGCCCGAGCGCTCCCTGAGGATGAAGCTCGCTGGAACACGACGGGCATTCGGAGCCAGCGCTCGGTCGAAAAATACGCCTTAGTCCTCACCTGCGAATCTGAAGTCGCCTTAAGACCAAGAACAAAATTGAAGATATTTCCGCTGCCGGCTTCGCGCGTGAAGCTGAGATAGGAGCCGAATCGTTCGTATTCGACATCTTGAAGGTTTTGGATGGACGCAAGAGCATCCTCGAAATCACGCCAGCACGCCTGCTTCACGATGATCTCGAAAATCCGCAGGACGGCTGGGGCGAGACGCCCCTGAGCGTCGGTCGTCGGCCCAATGATCTTGGCGCGGAGCTCAAGAATATCGCCCAATTCATCTCCACGAACCTTAACGAAGGTCGAGCTGAGGGGACGCACCTCGTCCCGTTCGTAGATGCGCTGAAAATAACATTCATAGCTGCGATTGCGCATCGATGCGGCTTTCCATTCGCTCATCTCGATGCCGGCTTCTCGAAGAGAACCGCAAAAGTTCGACCCCGAGACGCGCCACATCCGCAGAAATTGACTTGCCAACTCCAACTTCGGGATCTCGATCAGCTGCAGCGATATCGGCGTCGGCGGGAGGGGAGAAGGAGCCGCCGGATCAGGGCGGGCGGCTATGCGAGGTGATCGGGCAGCTTTATTGAGAACTCGATTTTCGAAGGGGCCGACCGGATCTTCGAGGTGATGGATTTCACGGTAAAAAACGACGGTGCCTGCAAGAAGCAAAATTGATATCAAAAGCCCTGGCCAAAGCAGGGACCAGCGGTTCCTCGGCATTGGGAAATTCCCGTGCCAAGGCGGGCTGTCGCGAGGAGGATCGACTGCTGATGGCACTTTATCCACGGCGCGACCTCACAAGCAAATAGGAGCGGCTGCGAGTTCGAACTCAATCAATCTCGATCCTATTTGCCGATCAACCGGTGTCAGTCGGCGCATGGACCAATCAACCCTGCTGACGACTCCCCCTGAGATGAGCAACGGATGCGAAAAAACGGTTCCGTCTGTCCGACTCACCTTCGACACTGCAAGTGTGAAGTCGCGTGCGTGGAGCGTCAAGCAGCTACCCCAGTGGATAGCGCTCGTCCCCTAATATTCCCGTGGCGGCTTTGCAATGTCGGCAGCATCGGCGAGCGTTTCAAAGAACGAACGCAATCTGCGAGCAGACGGCAGCCTTAGACAATACTTTGAAGCAATGGTGTCATGCCGTCATATGACGCGCTTGACGCCAGGCCTCATAACGTTCGAGGGTCTCTCTGTTGGGCGGGTATACGCCCAAGGTCGATTTGCCTGACTCGATTTCCAGCTTGAGAAACTCTTCCTGCTCCTCCATCGCAACAGCTTCTTCGGCAATGTCATCGACATATTCCCGCGGAATAACGATCACCGCTTCGCTGTCGCCAAAGATGATGTCATCGGGATAAACGGCGACGCCGCCGCAGGCGATTGGCTGGTTCATATCTGACGCATGGTGGGCAACCAGGTTCGCCGGCGCTGCCGGTCCCATGCAGTAGGTCGGGAGCCCCAGCTGCGCGATATCGGCCGTATCGCGGACGCCGCCGTCGAGCACGAGGCCGGCGGCGCCACGATAGACGAGACGACGGGCAAGCATGGCGCCAATGCCGGCGACTTCCGCCAATGAACGGCAATCGAAGACGAGAACATGGCCGTCGGGGATCGTATCGATGGCCTTGCGCTGTTGATTGGATGGATCCGAACTGTAAGTCGAACCGTCGATATCCTCCCGTGCGGGAATGTAACGTACGGTGACGGCAGGGCCGATCATCGGCTTGCCGGCGCTGGCCAGCGGCCGCACGCCGCGAACCGCGGTGTTCTTCAGGCCACGCTTCAGCAACAGAGTGCTGAGACTTGCAGAATTCGTCCGCAAAAGCTTTGCGTAAACTGATGGGTCCAAAGCCGTCATGAGATCCTCCACTGTCCGGTGGAAGCTCTACCACAACAAGAAGATAGTTCAATAAAGAATTTTATGTTTCTTATTTGAACAATGGCTGCTTGCCGTTGATCGCCTTGGTCAAGATGGCGGCGCCCTCCACAACCTCGCGCTTGATTGCGCGCGCCCTGTCCGGCGTCGCTTCACCAATAAACGGGACGCTGATCGTCGCGACGAGTCGACCTTCGGAATCGAAGACGGGCGCGGCAAAGGCCCGGAGGCCGAGGTTGGATTCCTGATTGTCCTCGGCGCATCCATTGCGCCGAATTTCAACGAGTGCTTCCTTCAGCGCTTCCGGATCGGTAATCGTGTATGGCGTCTTCGACTCCAGTCCGCCGCTGCAATAGGCCTCGATGTCACCGTAGTCCGAATAGGCAAGGGCGAGCTTGCCGGCGGCGCCGACATGTTTACGCGAGCGGCTGCCGACCTTGATGAAAAGCGAATAATCGCCGGGACTGGAGGCTGCAAATATCGTCATCATCTCGTTGCCTTCGGGGGCGGCCAGCCTGAAGGACTCGAAAATGCGGTCAGCCGCAGCCGTCAGGATCGGCCTTGCCGCCTCGATCACCGTTGCCCTGTCGGCGCCGGGCGAGATGCGCCGCGCAAGCTCGACGAATTTTGGCCCCAACTCGTAGGACGCTCCACCATTCACCCGCGCCACAAGCCCATGCGCGGCCAATGAATTGAGGATCCGATAGACGGTCGAACGCGGAACTCCCAGCTGATCAACCAGCGCGGCCAAGGAAATTCCCGTCTTCGCATCGGCAACGGCCTCAAGCAGGTGGGCGGTCTTTTCGACGACGGGTGATCCATGCTTTGGTTCAATCATGAACTGTAAATTCCATATGAGAATTATAATATTGACTTCGCAGGACTGAGCGAGCATGCTCAGTCGTGCGAGTGTCACATTTGACACTACGCGCTTGGCGGAGGAAGTAAAGCCATTTGCATACCCGCTGAGGCGGTGCGCAACC
This sequence comes from Rhizobium sp. PEPV16, assembly GCF_008919455.1. Taxonomy (NCBI): domain Bacteria; kingdom Pseudomonadati; phylum Pseudomonadota; class Alphaproteobacteria; order Hyphomicrobiales; family Rhizobiaceae; genus Rhizobium; species Rhizobium sp. PEPV16. The sequence continues at coordinate 21,434 of NZ_VSZV01000341.1, read as the reverse complement.
GGATGGTTTTCACACAGACGGCAGCGCGGCGGACGGGATGCCGCTCGTTTGGATCTGGAGGAGGGATTTCATGAAGAAGATGAAGGGAATTGGCGCGCTGAGTATCGGACTGGCATTTCTGCTGGCTCCGGGCAGCGCAATTCGCGCCGACGCTGCCTCGGATAAGCTGACGGTGGTGGTGACCGACGAACCGAAGTCGCTCGATCCTTGTGACACCGACCTTTCGGGCAACTCTCGCATTCTGCACAACAACATCACGGAAGCGCTCGTCAATCTGAGCCCGGCCGACGGATCGGTCGTCCCGAGCCTTGCCGCGAGCTGGCGGCAAGTGGACGAGCTGACCTGGGAATTCAAGCTCCGCGGCGACGTCACCTTCCACGACGGCAAGGCGTTCGATGCCAATGCAGTCGTTGCCGCTCTCAAGCGGGCGCAGGATCCGGCACTGGCCTGCGAAGTCGGACTTGCGACGTTGAAGGGCGTCAAGTTCAATGCAGAAGCGGTGGACCCGACGACCCTCCTCATCAAAACTGATATCGTCGAGCCGATCCTGCCGAACAAGATGTCCGCCGTGGACATCGGTTCGCCGGCCACCCCGAACGACGGCAAGTCGCGTTCCCCGGCCGGGACCGGACCTTACAAGCTTGCAGCGTGGACGCCCGGGCAATCGGTCGACCTCGTGGCCTATGACGGCTATTGGGGCGACAAACCGGCGATCAAGAACGCAACCATCATCTGGCGCGCCGAATCCGCTGTTCGCGCGGCGATGGTCGCCACTGGGGAAGCGCAGATCGCATATGAAATAGCGCCCCAGGACGGCACCACGGAACAGGATCATGCCTTCCCGAACGCCGAAACCTCGCTGCTGAGGATCGACGCAGAAATTCCGCCGCTCAATGACAAACGCGTGCGTGAAGCCCTTAATCTTGCGATCGACCGGGACGGCCTTGTCGGCACCATCTTCCACCAGGATGCCCAAAAGGCGATGCAGGCGGTGCCGCCGTCCGTCTTCGGCTTCAATCCCGACATCCCCGTCTGGAAGTATGATCCGGAAAAAGCGAAATCCCTGCTCGCCGCGGCGAAAGCCGATGGCGTGCCGGTCGACAAGGAAATCGTCATCTACGGCCGCATCGGCATCTATCCCAATTCGTCGGAAAGCCTGGAAGCCATTCAGGCAATGCTCGCGGATGCCGGCTTCAATGCCCGGCTCGAAATGCTTGAAACGAGCCCGTGGCTGAAGAAGCTGCTGAAGCCTTGGGAGAAGGAACGTCAGCCGTCGATCCTGCAGACGCAGATCGACAACACCGAAGGCGACGCCGTATTCACGCTGCCGAACCGTTTTACCACCGACGGTAACCAGTCGACCATCGCCGATGCCAAGCTCGACACATTGATCGCCGACGCGTCGAAGGCAACCGGCGACGAACGCAAGAAACTGTTCGAGGAGGCATTCAGCTACATCGCCTTGGATGCGGTCAATATCGTGCCGCTGTTCCACATGGTCACGATCGCCCGCGTCGCCGAGAACGTCACCTACACGCCCGATGTGCAGGCCGGCAACGAGATCAAGCTTAAATCGATCAGCTACCGCTGACGGGCGCAGACTAGTTGCCGAACGTCCCTTGAGGAGAGCGGATGTCCTTCACCTACTTCCTGAAACGTGCGGCCTTTGCGGCACTCGCACTTGCCGCATTGATGACATCCGCCTTCTTCCTGGTGCGGTTGACGGGTGATCCCGTCAATCTCTACCTGCCCGTCGATGCCTCGGATGCGGCCCGCGAAGCCATGCGCGTCCGTCTCGGCCTCGATCGCTCCCTCCCGTGGCAATTCCTCGATTGGGCCGGGGACATGCTGAGCCTCGATTTCGGCACGTCGCTTTGGCACAACCGCCCGGCCATGGATGTTGTCCTGGAGGCGTTGCCGAATACGCTCGCGCTCGGTGCCATTGCCTTGACCCTGGCCTTCATCGCTGCCGTCATCATTGGATCGATTGCTGCTGTGAACGCCGGCGGCTGGATCGACCGGGCTATCAACGTGCTGTCGCAGGCAGCGGCCAGCGTGCCGGATTTCTGGCTCGGGCTGATGGGCGTCCTGCTGTTTGCCGTTACGTTGCGCATTCTGCCGACATCGGGTTTCGGCGGTCCGATCTATTGGATCCTGCCGGTTGCCTGTCTTTTTGCCAGGCCATTCGGGACGCTGGTGCAGATCGTCCGCGGCTCGATGATCGAAGCACTGAATGCGTCATTTGTCCGGACTGCGCGGGCCAAGGGCGCGCGCGGCGGCCGGGTTACCTTCGTGCATGCGCTGCGCAATGCCCTCCTGCCCGCGGTGACCGTGACCGGTGACCTCGCCGCCCAGTTCGCCGGCGGCGGTGGCGTCGTCGAGGTTGTTTTCGGGTTTCCCGGCATCGGCAAGCTGCTGATCGACGGCATCCTGAAGCGCGACTTCGCGATCGTCCAGGCATCGATCTTCGCAGTCGCTGTCGTCATTTTCTTCATCAATATCCTGGTCGACATGCTCTATGCGTCGATCGATCCGCGTGTGAGGGTCGAATGACCAGCACGTCCGCCGACTTTCTGCCGGCCCGCGAGCGCCGAAGCCGCCGCATCCTTTGGCTCATGCGCGCGCTCGCAGGCGACCCGATGGCGGTCGCCGCGACAATCTGGCTGCTGATCGTCGTCCTTGCCATTCTTGCAGATGCATCGTCGCTCCTGGGGGAGAACCGCATCTCGCTGAAGGCGCGCAACCTGCCGCCCTTCGACTTCGGCCAGTCCTGGACGCTGTGGCTGGGCGCCGACGCCCTCGGGCGCCCGCTCCTCGTTCGCCTCATTCAGGCGGCATCGACGACGATCGGCATAGCACTCGTGACCGTTCTGACGAGCCTGATCGGCGGAACGCTGCTCGGCGTGATCGCCGGCTACTTCGGTGGCATCATCGGCAACCTGGTCATGCGGATCTGCGACATCATCCTGGGTTTCCCGACGCTGCTGGTAGCGCTCTTCGGGCTCTACCTGTTTGGCCCGAGCGTCGGCAACCTCATCATCGTGCTCGCCGTTACCCGCATGCCTGCCTATATCCGCGTCGCAAGAGCCGAAACTCTGGAAGTCCGGGAGAGGCTTTTCGTTGATGCAGCGCGCGTCTTCGGCGGCGGGCCTGTCTGGATATTGCGCAATCACATTCTCCCGAGCGTCGCTCCCACGATGCTGACACTCGCCTCGGTCAATCTCGCCATGGTCATGCTGTTCGAATCCGGGCTGAGCTATCTCGGTCTCGGCATCCAGCCGCCTGCAGTGAGCTGGGGTCTGATGGTGGCGCAGGGCCAGGGATATCTCTCATCCGCCTGGTGGCTGGGCTTTTTCCCCGGCCTGGCTGTGATGCTCACAACCATGTCCTTCAATCTCCTCGCCAACTGGTTCCGGATCGTCAATGACCCGTCGCAGCACTGGCGTCTTGTCAGCCGGAGGCGCTGATGGCTCTTCTCGAAGTCGAGGACTTGCAGGTCAGTTTCGACACCGCAGCCGGCCGCATCCTCGCGCTCAACGGCGTTTCTTTCTCGCTCGAGCGTGGGGAGGTCCTGGCGCTTCTCGGCGAAAGCGGCTCCGGGAAGTCGGTGACCGCATCGGCCATCATGGATCTCGTTCCCAACCCGCCGGGCGAAATCAATAGAGGATCGATCCGTTTCGACGGTGTCGAGCTGTTGCAGCTCTCGCGGAACGAGCGGCGCGATCTTTGCGGCGATCGGATCGCCCTGATTTTTCAGGATGCGCTCGCAGCGCTCAACCCGGTCTATTCCGTGGGCTGGCAGATTGCCGAGATGTTCCGTATCCACGGCCGCACTCCGGAAGGTGGCGTCGAAAAGGCCGTGATCGACCTTCTGACGGCCATCGGCATTCCTGACCCTGAAAGCCGTGCCAGGCAATATCCTCATGAGTTTTCGGGCGGTATGCGCCAACGCATCATGATCGCCATGGCCGTGGCGTTGGAACCGGATGTCATCATTGCAGACGAGCCGACGACAGCGCTCGACGTCACGATCCAGGCGCAGGTGGTCGATCTTCTGGAGACGATCCGCAAACGCAGCGATGCCGGCATGATCTTCATCACCCATGATCTCGGCGTCGTCGCCGAACTCGCCGATCGGGTCGCCGTCATGTATGCCGGCCGCGTTGTCGAGACCGCAAGCGTCTTCGAACTGTTCGAAGATGCCCGCCATCCCTACAGCGTCGGATTGCTTGCCTCGCAGCCGCGCATGGACACAGATGAAGACGAATTGGTGCCGATCACCGGCTCAGCCCCCAATCCTGTCGCCCTGCCCTCCGGCTGCGCATTCAGAACCCGCTGTCCACGCGCCGAAGGGCTCTGTGCCGAGGTCGTCCCCCATCTCGAAATCGTAGGGCCGGGCCGCCAGGCCGCCTGCCACTTCCCGGTATCACCAGTATGATCGAACCTCTGCTCAAGGTCCAAAACCTTTCCCGACACTTCGGCAGCGCCTCGGCGCCGGTGCGTGCCGTCGACGATGTCAGCTTCGAGATTGCCAAGGGAGAGACGCTCGGCCTCGTCGGCGAAAGCGGTTGCGGCAAAACCTCGCTGGTTCGGACGCTCTTGAAGCTTGGGCCGGCGACAAGCGGCAGCGCTTTGCTTGACGGCGTGGACATTACGACAGCCGGCGGCCGGCGGCTGCATGAACTGCGCCGCAAGATGCAGGTCGTTTTCCAGGATCCTTACCAGTCGCTCAATCCCCGCATGCGGGTCGACCGGCTGATTTCCGAACCCTGGGCATTGCACCCGGGGGTCGTACCCAAGAGCAGCTGGCGTGAAGAGACGGTCAAGCTGCTCGAATCCGTCGGGCTGCGCGCCGAGCATGCGGACCGTTATCCCTCGGAATTTTCAGGCGGCCAGCGGCAGCGCCTTGGCATTGCCCGCGCTCTCGCGCTCAATCCGACACTTCTTGTCTGCGACGAGCCTGTCTCGGCCCTTGACGTCTCGGTCCAGGCGCAAGTGATCAACCTGCTCGCCGGACTGAGGCGCGAGCGCAATCTGGCGATGCTGTTCGTCGCGCATGATCTCGCCGTCGTGCGGCATGTCTCCGACCGTGTCATGGTCATGTATCTCGGCAAGATCATCGAAACGGGGCCGAAGCAATCGATCTTCAGCGCAGCGGCTCATCCCTACACGCAGGCCCTCATGTCGGCGGTCCCGACACCGGATCCGAGGCGTCGCGCGCAGCGCAAGCGCATCGTCCTGCAGGGAGATCTGCCGAGCCCCGCAAATCCGCCCAGCGGATGCCGTTTTCGAACGCGTTGCTGGAAAGCAACGTCGATCTGCGCAGAACAGGAGCCTGCCCTGACCGCGCGAACGGCGGCCTCTGGTCTTCTGACTGCCTGTCATCACGCCGATCCGGAAATCGCCGAGACGGCGCGTGAATCGGACGCCGCACGAGTTCCCTCGCTTTGATGGGACCTGAACCAACGGCGATTCATGAACTCAGGTCTTCAAATGCCAATCTACTCGAACGGGGCAACAGGCGCATTCCAGATCATTCGAGATCGCCCGGGCCAGACGACGTCAGAAATCCGGTTTTCGCGCGACTGTGCGCGATCGCTCGGGTTGAGTGGCATAGTCTCGCGGCTCGCGATCAGCTCAGCGGCATCGCAATTGGCCGCATCGGTGATCCCGTAGCGCCGCGCAACTTGATGCAGGCTCCGAAAAACGCGAACTCGTAGAGCTTTTCGGCGGCCAACTCTTCAAGATAGGCCATCTCAAGTATGGGCACGCCTGCTTCCGCCAGCAGATAGGTATGGACGGGGAAGAAGTTGAGCTCGTGCGCCGACGGTGTCTGCTCCAGCGTCAGGTTGTCGGAGCCGATCATGATCGCGCCGTGCTTGGCGATATATTCCGCGCCCTCGCGGTTGAGCCCGGGCGTATTCTTGGTGAAAGCCATATCCGGCCAAAGCAGCATTTGGCCGGTGCGCAGCAGCACCACGTCGCCGGGCAGGATCTTCAGCCCTTGCCTCTTCAGGGAGTCCTCGATGTCGGCCTTGCCGATCGGATGGCTCGGCGGCAGCGTATCGACGCCGTACATCGCCGCGATATCGAGGAGAATGCCGCGCGCAAAGATCGGCGGATATTTTTCCGGGCCGCAAATATCCCAGGCGCGGCTGCCGAGGTGATCCCGCGCCGTGAAACCATTGAAGATTTCGCCATTGTAGCCAAAGTGGTTGAACGTATCGAGATGCGTGCCGCAATGGGTGTACATCGAGATACTGTCGCCGGAATAGGCGACGAGCTCGTTCTGTTGGCGCGTCACGCCCATGGTGTTGGCGACGATCTCGCCCTGCGGCGTGTGGGTCATCCAGATCTGGTAGGGCTGGTCGCCGGCGCCGAACCAGCCCGGCATGCCGACGAAATGGTCGACCGAGAGGTCGAAGACCTTCGAGGCATCGGTGCGGCCGATGATCGCCGAACGCGACTTGCCATCGATCAGGTTCAGCATGCCGATCTCATCGTCGCTGCCATAGGGGCTCTTCGTCACCTTATGGAATTCGGCATTGTAAGCGATGATCTTGCTCTTGGTCGCTTCGTCGACATAACACGCCATGCACATTGCAACTCTCCTTGTTCATGTTCGCAGCCGCCGGAGCGACTGCCTTCAAATTGTCTCGCCGCGAATGACCGGTTCGGCGACGAGCGCCACCGACAGCAGCCGCTCGTCGCCGCGCGCCAGCCCCGACAGCAGGAAGCCGACCGGCATGCCGGCGTCACCTGCCCCGCAAGGGATCGACACCCCGCACCAGTCCAGAAAATTGCCGAGCAGCGTGTTGCGCAGTGTCTTGCCGTTGGTCGCCACGAAAAGCTGGTCATCGGTCGTCAGCGGCTCGAGCAGCGGTGCCACATGCGCGACCGTCGGGAAGGCAATTAGCCGGTCGCCGACCAACCGGTCCACCGCTTCGATCAGCCGCGTGCGGGCGGAGAGTATGTCGAGGTAGTGCGAAAGGGTGATCTCCGCACCGAAGCGAGTGCGCGAGACCACACGCGGGTCGATCAGTCCGGCATCCGGCCCGGTGATCCGCGCCTTATGCAGCCAGTAGGCCTCTGCCGTCACCAGGGCTCCGTGGCTGGCCATCAGCTGCAGAATTTCCGCGAAGGCCGGGATCTCCAGCCGCGTGAACATGACGCCTGCGGCGGACAAACGCTCAACCGCCGCTTCGAAGGCCACAACGACACCCGGCTCGGCATCGTCGAAGACGACGTTGGTGGGGATGACGACCTCCAGCCCGGCGAGCGGACGGCGACTGGCCGTCGGCGCCATGGCTCCGCGCATCGCGGCATCGATCCAGACGGCATCCTGCACCGAGCGGCAGAGCGGTCCGAGCGAATCGAGGCTGCCGGAAAGCGGAAATACGCCCACCATCGGATAGCGCCCACGCGTCGCCTTGTAGCCGACGATGCCGTTCAGCGCCGCCGGGATCCGGACCGAACCGCCGGTGTCGGAGCCGATCGAGACCGGCACGAGACCTGATGCCACCGCCACGCCCGAACCGGAGGATGACCCGCCCGGAATGCGGGCGACATCGGTGCTGCGAGGGTTTTTCGGCGTGCCGAAATGCGGATTGATGCCAAGGCCGGAAAAGGCGAACTCGCTCATATTGACCCGGCCCGTCGCCACCATACCCGCCGAAGCCAGCGCGGAGACGACGGCGGCGTCGACTGCGGCCGGTGCCTGATCACGTAGAAGCAGCCTGGACCCCGCCGCTGTGATGCCGCCGGCAACATCGAAGAGATCCTTCCAGGCAACCGGAATGCCTTCGAGCAAGCCAAGCGAACGACCGTCTTTCAGCCGCTTCGACGAGGCATGCGCTTCCGCCATTGCCCGCTCCCGCGTCAGCGAGATGAAGATCGCTTTGTCGTCATGGTCGTCGATCGCCCCGAAGACCTGCTCCGCCACCGCAACAGGATTGACGCTGCCACCCTGGATGAGGGTGGAGAGCTGGGCGATCGAGAGGGAGCCGTAAGAAAGGGTCATTCTGTCGTTCCAGTTCTGCTCACGCCGCCACGAACTGCATCCAGCGGCGCACCAAATAATTGTGTTCGTCCATGGTCGTGTTCCAAACGGCGATCGAGTTGGCGCGCTGCCAGTAGGAGCCGCCGCTGCGCACCGCACCCGTCTTGACGCGGAGGAGGCCGTCGGGGCCTGGCAGGTCGGTCGCGGCCGGCAGGCCTTCGTACCAATAGTCCCATTCGGCCGGCGTCATGTGCGGCCGCGAGCGTGTCGGCGTCGACATGTAATAACCCTGCCGGGCCACCACCGCGCCGGGCCAGCCGGAGATCCACCAGTTGAGATAATCGTAGGCCGCGTCGAGCACCCGGCCGGAGAGCCGTTTCGACAGGCAGAGCCCGCCATGCCAGGCGCGGTACCCCTCGGCGGGATTGGCGAGTTCGACGGGAAAGCCGCGCAGGTTCAGCTTGCTGATCCCGAGCGACCACATCGACTGGATCTGCGTGTCGCTCTTCGTCATCAGGTTCGCCGCGTCCTCGGCCGAACGCCAGAAGCCACGGAAAAAGCCGGCCTTCTTGCGCTCTTCCAGAATGCACAGCAACCGATCGATTTCCTCAACGCTCATGTTGCCGAGATTGTTAAAGGTCATCAGCCCGGCCGACTGCGCCGCAAGTGCGGCGTCGAAGATGCCGATCGCCGGCTCGTTGACGAGGGCTGCGCGCCCGTGCCAACGCGGGTCGAGCAATGCCGCCCAGGAGGTCATCTGGTTGGAATTGGCCGCATCGGTGCGGTAGGCGAAGCTGTCGAAATTATGCGTCGTCGGCAGCATCGAGATGCGTTGCGAGGGCGTTTCGGCAAGCGCCAGGTTCGGTTGCACGAATAGCTTGGTCACCGGCGCATCGCCCTGCCCGATCCGCGCATTCGGTCCAATGCGGCCCGTTTTCGTCAGATCGGTGATCTCGTCCCAAAGCGTGATCCGCTCGATGTCGATCGGCTGGACGGCGCGCCAGTACCAGACGATATCGAGGTTGTGGAAGCACTGGTCGTAGATGTCGTAGGTCATCGGCTCCAGCGCCGCCTTGTGCTGGGCGGTCATGAAGTCCTGATTGTTGAATTCTATATCCATGCCGAGATCGCGCTCGGCACCGAGCCGAAGTTCTTCGAGAAGCGATATCGCCGTGCCGAGGATGCGCAACTTGATCCGGCCCTCTGTATGCAGGGCGGGCGTCGGAAAGCTTTTCGGCGTCGGCATTTTTCTCATGGCTGCAGTTCCTCGATCCGCCGCGGTGCGACTTTTGCCACGCCGAGCCCGTTGAAGGCGTCAAACGATCGCTCGATCGCCGCGGGGGCGATGCCGTCGACGATGAAGACGATGCGGGAACACCGGTCTCCGCCGGGCCAGGATTGCATGTGGACGGGCGTATGGACCAGATGCTGCACGCCGTGGATCGCGACCGGAAAGTCCTCGCCCTCGATGTTGAGAATACCCTTGACCCGAAGGATACGGTCGCCGTGCCGATTGAGCAGCATGGTCAGCCAGATCCCGAAGGCTGTCCAGTCGACCGTGCCTTCGCTCATCAGCACGAAGGACCGGATGCCACCGGAATGGTCGCTGGCAAGAACCGGCCCCGGGTCATCGCAATAAAAGCCGCCCGGCGACTGCATCACCTCGGCGCGGCCGGTTGTCATGTCCTCCATCAGACTGACGACATCGTCCGACGAAAGGACAATCGGCGCATCCGGATTGATCTGCCGGATCATCGCCGTAACCCGCGCGACCTGACCGGTCTCGGCAATATCGGCCTTGGTCAGCACCAAAAGGTCGGCCACCGCCACCTGCCGCATCGGTTCGCGATAGGCGGCAAGCTGCATCCCCGCATTGACGGTATCGACGGTGGCAATCACGCCCGAGGACCGGAAATGATGCCGCAGAACCGGATCGGCCTTCAACGTCGAAAGAACGGGAAAAGGATCGGCAAGCCCGGTGCTCTCGATGACGATCCGGTCGAAGGGCGGGACGATGCCGCGCTCGCGCTTCGAATGCAGGTCGCGGATCGCATCGGCCAGTTCGCCCCGCACCGTGCAGCAAAGGCAACCGGACTGTAAAAGCACCATGTTTTCGTCGATGCGCTCGAGCAGGTGATGGTCGAGGCCGACCTCGCCGAATTCGTTGATCAGCACAGCGGCGTTCGAGAGCGCCGGATCGGTCAAGAGCCGGCGCAGCAGCGTCGTCTTGCCGGACCCGAGAAAACCGGTCAGCAACGTGACGGGCGTGAAGGCCGGAAACGCATCAGCCATGGCGGTTCGCCTCCAGCCGGTCGAGAAGCGGCTCGGCCAGCGGATCGAGCGGCCGGCCGGCAAGCCGCTCGGCCGCCGGCCAAAGATGTCCGAGATCTTCGATGATCTCGGTCTTTCCGGTCCGGGTCGACAGCAGGAAGGAGGATCCCTGCCAGTCGGAGATGGAGAGACCGAAGGCGTCGAGAATGCAGTTGGCGATCGCAACACGGCGGGCGCGCTCGCGCCGGCGGTCGATCCGCTCGGCGGAGCGGGTATAGACCCCGGGCCGCGCGACCGCGTCGGCCCAGTGCTCGTTGCCACCCAAAATGCCGCAGAGCGAACACATCGCTTTTGCCTCTTACTTCTTGCGCGGGAAGCGTTTGGCAAAGTCGTCGGCGATCTCGTTCATCGTCACGAACTTGACGCCGGGATGCTTGATCATGTGGGCGTAGAGACGCTCCAGCATCATCAGCACCTGCGGCCGGCCGGCGACATCAGGGTGGATCGTGATCGGGAAGACGGCGTAATCCATTTCGCGATAGACCCAGTCGAACTGGTCGCGCCACATCTGCTCGATGTCGTGCGGATTGACGAAGCCGTGGCTGTTGGGGGCTTTCTTGATGAACATCATCGGCGGCAGGTCGTCGAGATACCAGGATGCCGGGATCTCGATCAGGTCGGTCTCGTGACCGCGCTTCAGCGGCACCATCCAGTCCGACGGCTTCTTCGAATAGTCGATCTTGGTCCAGCTGTCGCCGACGCGGACATAATACGGCGTGAAGTCGTTGTGCATGAGCGAATGGTCGTACTTGATGCCACGCTCGAGCAGGAGTTCGTTGGTGACATTGGAGAATTCCCACCAGGGCGCCACATAGCCGGTCGGCCGCTTGCTGGAAAGCTTGGTGACGAGATCGATGCACTTGTCGAGCACCTCCGTCTCCTGCTCGCGCGTCATGGCGATCGGGTTTTCATGGGTGTAGCCATGGATGCCGATCTCGTGGCCGGCATCGGCGACGGCCTGCATCTGCTCCGGGAACGTCTCGATCGAGTGGCCGGGGATGAACCAGGTGGTCTTGATGCCGAAGCGCTCGAACAGCTTCAACAGCCGCGGGCTGCCGACTTCGCCGGAAAACAGGCCGCGCGAGATATCGTCAGGCGAATCTTCGCCGCCATACGAGCCGAGCCAGCCGGCAACGGCGTCCACGTCGATGCCGAAGCTGCAGAAGATTTCTTTTGCCATTGCGGGGTCTCCTTGTGATGTTCTCGTTGATCCGGCTTTGATCGGCCGGCTTTTCAATGGGCGGGAATGACGGTGGCGTTTTCGGGCTTGAAGGCGAGCGCAACCAGCGCATCGACTGGAAACGCGCCGGGCGGATACTTGTCGACATGGGCTTCGAGCGCCAGCATGCGTCCGTCCAGCAGGGCGACCGAAAGATGCGAGATATGCCCGACGACGTCGAAGCGGCGGATCCTGGCGTCGATGACATTGCCGCTGGAGGCCTCAGCGATCGCGTCGCGGCCGCCCCCGTCGAGCGCATGCACCTCGACTGCTTCGGCAGGGATCACGACGCTCACCGCATCTCCGTCTGCGACCGCGCCATTGGCATCGCCGGCGAGAAGGCCAAGCGGCGTGTCGACCATGACATGTCCCTTTTCGTGGCCCTTGACCGCACCCTTGAAGATCGTGTTGCGGCCGATGAACTGCGCGACGAAAGGCGTGTTCGGACGCGTATAGAGCTGATGCGGCGGGCTGATCTGTTCGATCCGGCCTTGGTTCATCACGACGATCCGGTCGGAAAGCGCCAGCGCCTCGGACTGGGCGTGGGTCACGAAAACGAACGTCACGCCGAGCTCGCGTTGCAGCAGTTTCAATTCGCTCTGGATCGTCTTGCGTAGGTTGGCGTCCAGGGCGCCGAGCGGCTCGTCGAGCAACAGGATATCTGGCTCGACCACGAGGCCGCGCGCAAGCGCGATACGCTGTCGCTGGCCGCCGGAAAGCTTGTCGCAGCGCTTGTCGGCGACGTCCTCGAGACTGAGCTTTTCGAGAATGCGATCGACCTTTGCATTGCGCTGGGCCTTTTCCATGCGCTTCACGTCGAGGCCGTAACCGATATTGTTGCGCACCGTCATGTGCGGGAAGAGCGCATAATTCTGGAAGATCATCGAGGTCGGCCGCTGCGCCGGGCCGATATCGTTGATCCGCTCGCCCCTGACCATCAGATTGCCGGAGGAGATGCTTTCGAAGCCGGCGATCATCCGCAGCGTCGTCGTCTTGCCGCAGCCGGACGGGCCGAGGAACGCGATGAACTCGCCCTTGTCGACGGTGAGGTTGAAATCGATCACGGCCGGCGTTCCGTTGTCGTAGACCTTGCCGATCTGGTAGAGCTCGAGGTCATGTATCATGTCGGTCATTCCGGGTTGCGGGTTAAAGGACAGGCGACCGGAGCCGCCTGCCAGGTGGCGCCCTCACCGCATCTCGCGTGGGATGCCCGGGCGCTGGGGGTAACGCATCAGGCGCTGAGGAATTCGTCCCACTTCTGGATGAGGTGGTCGTATTCGTCCGGCCACTGGTGCCAGTAAGCGACGTTTGCCGCGCGGGTCTCGAGCGAACCGCCGTCGCGCAGATCGCCCTCCTTGATGCCGCGCTCAGCCGCACCAACCCACGGCTTGCCTTCGTACCAGAAGGCATATTTCTCCGGCGCCATCTTCTCCTTGATGTTGGTGGTCGGCGAATAATAGCCCTGCTCGGACACCGTGATGCCTGGTTCGCCCGACAGCCAGTAATCCGCATAGGCGACGACGGCCTCCTTGTTCGGCGTGCCCTTCAGCATGGTGTTGCCGATCGACCAGGCGCGATAGCCTTCCTTCGGGATGGCGTATTTGCAGGGCTTTCCTTGCGCCTTGACGGCCATGACCGCCGGCTGCCAGGCGTCGCAGACGACGATTTCGCCGGATGCCAGGAAGTTGACGAGTTCGCCGAAATCGCCCCAGAGCGCACGGAACTGGCCTTCCTTCTTTTTCGAGATCAGGAACTTCGCGGCTTCGTCGATTTCCGCGGCGGTCGGATTGCCGGGGTTCTTGACATTGGAGAGGCCAAGCGTGTTCATCGCCATGACCGCCTGGCCGAAGGCCGTCAGCGGGTCGGTGTTGAGGCCGGACTTGCCCTTGTACTTGCTGTCGAAGATCGCCGTCCAGCTGTTGGCTTCCTCGTCGGAGAGCACCTCCGGATTATAACCGACCGAATCGAAGTTGAAGACCGAAGGCACCATCCAGAGCGCCGTCTGCGTCTCGTCCGTCCAGATCTGACCGACGATCTGCGCCTTGGGGTCGAACTTCGGATCAGGCTTGGTGAAGATCTCGCGGATATTCGACCAGCTCTTCAGGCCCGCGGTCTCGATCGGGTCGGCATTGTCGGTCATGACGACGGAGGGAAGGCGCTCGCCGATCGTTTCCCAGACGTCATAGTCCTTCGAACCGGAGAGGATCCGGGTCTGCGCGTCCGGGAAGGTCGCCGCGGTGCCTGATGTCGTGCCGACGCCGCTTGCCGCCTTGAAGTCAGCCAGGATGCGTTCCTGCACGGTGACCGAAAGGCCGATCGTGCGCAACTGCTCGCCGGCGAGGCTGGCGGCCTGCGCATAGGCTACCCGCGAAGAGAGGAAGTGCGTGCCGCCGCCGATGGCAAGCGCCATCGCGCCTGCGGATCGCTTCAGCAGTGAACGTCGATTCATGTCCATCGAAATTGTCATTGTCGTTCTCCGGTTTTTTGTTCCCCGGGATGGCCTTCATGACCACCCATCGTTCTCGTCCAGCCTCGGCGTCAGTACGGGATCGGTCCTGACGCGCCCGCCGTCAGTATCGGCCCACGAGGAGCCCTCCATCCACGACCAGCGTCTGGCCGGTCATGTATCTTGCGCTGTTTGACGCCAGGAAGACGATCACGTCGGCAATGTCCTCCGGTTCGCCGAGCCGCCCCATCGGGATGAAGGCGCTTGCCGCTTCCGCGCCCTTCGGTCCGAGCGAGTTCTCTTCCGATAGAAGCTGTGCGGTGCGGATGTAGCCGGGCGCCATGCCGTTGACGCGGATGCCGTCGCGGGCGAGTTCGACAGCCAGGCCGCGCACGAGGCCGACGACACCGGCCTTGGCGGCGGAGTAATGCACGTGCTCGTCCCAACCGTAGGCAACACCCATGATCGAGGAAAGAGCCACCACCGCGCCTGATTTGCGTGCCCTCATCCCCGGTACGGCGGCACGGACCACGCGGAAGATGCCCTTGAGATCGATGTCGAAGGTCAGCTCCCACCGGTCGTCGTCGAGCACATCGAGCGGTGCCTTGTGGGCGATGCCGGCATTGGCGATAATCACGTCGAGACGGCCGTAACGTTTCTCCACGTCGGCGACCAGGGCATCGACGGCCGACGTCGAGCGGACGTCGAGTTCGATGAATTCGGCCGAACCGCCCGCATCCTCGATCTCCGCCACGGCGGCGCGCCCCTCGACCTTCAGGACATCCGTGACGATCACGTGGTCGCCGAGCGCAGCGAATGCCTTGGCAGTCGCCTTGCCGATACCGATGCCGGCGCCGGTGATCAGTACGATGCGGGGTGTCGAAGAGATCGTGGTCATTCTGTTTTCCTGACTAGAGCATGACGTCGCCGGAGTTCGGGCCAAGCGTCTGGCCGACGAACAGGCTGGCGGCGGGCGATGCGAGAAACGAAACGGTGGCGGCAACCTCTTCCGGCTCGCCGAAACGGCCGAGCGGCAGCTCGGCGGCCTTGCGGACGCGCCATTCCTGCGAGAGTTCGCGCACCAGTGGCGTGTTGATCGGCCCGGGAGCGACGGCATTGACGCGCACGCCGCGGTTCGAGACCTCGCGGGCTAGCGATTTCGTCATGCCGATGATCGCCGCCTTGGCGCCGGCATAATGGACGAGTTCGATGCCGCCGATCTGGCCGAGCTGTGAGGCGACGTTGATGATGACGCCATCGCCGGCGGCGAGCATCGATGGCAAAGCCAGCTTGGTCATCAGAAAGGTGCCGCGCACATGGATCGCGAACATCCGGTCGAAGTCCGCGACCTCGAGGTTCTCGAACAGTGCCTGGTGGACGATGCCGGCACAGTTGACGAGCAACCGGGGATGGCCGAAGGCCGAAACTGCGACGTCGTAGACGTTCGCCGTATCCGTCTCGGAAGAGACGTCGCCGGCAACCGCAACGGCCTTCCCGCCGGCAACCGCGATCTCGTCGGCTACCGCCTGTGCACGGTCGAGATGGAGATCATTGACGAGCACGGCATAGCCGTCCTGCGACAGCCGGGCTGCGATAGCGCGGCCGATGCCGGATCCTGCACCCGTGACGATGGCTGAAGGTATCGGCATCACGCCTCCTCCTGGATCGCGACTCGCTTGGCGCGGCGTATGGAAAGCATCATCAGGACGGCGTAGACGCCGAGCAGCGCGAAGGAGAAAATCGTCGTCAGCACCCCAAAGGCGAAGACGTTTGGATGCACCTCCACCGAGAAGGTGCCGTAAATGGCGAGCGGCAGCGTCAGGTCGCGGCCGGACGCAAACAGCGTGCGCGAGAATTCGTCATAGGACAGCGTGAAGGCAAAGAGCATGGCCGAGAGCACGCCCGGAAAGATCAGCGGGAACGTCACCTTGCGGAAAGTGCGCGCCGGCGACACGCCGAGCGACCACGACGCCTCCTCGACGCTCTGGTCGAAGCGGTTGAGGATCGCCAGCATGACGAGAAAGGCGAACGGGTAGGTGTAGACCACGTGCAGCACGAAGGCCGTTCCCCACCAGTGCCGGTCGATGCCGAGCGCGTTGGCGACCAGCGCCATGCCGAGGCCGACCAGAACGCCGGGGACCATCATGCCGAGGACGATCAGGTAGAAGACGACGCCCGAGCCGGGAAACCGGCGACGGAAGGCCTGTGCCGAGGTGACGCCGAGCACGGTGGAGACGATCATCGTCATCACCGAGAGCGCCAGCGAGCGGACCAGGGCTTCGTTGATCGGCAGCGGCGCGATGCGCGACGGCGGCGTCAGGCCGAAGAGATGCTTGTACCAGTAGGTCGACCATTCGATGATCGGGAACTGCGGTCCGCCTTCCGGCCCTGTCTGGAAAGACAGAATGGCGAGCACCACCATCGGTGCGTAAAGAAAGATCAGGAAGAGCGCGGTGTAGACGCCGAGTGAAAGCTTGATGCCGCCTGCCTGCATGTCAGAGCTCCTTCCTGAGATCGACGACGCGCAGGAGTGCTGCGACCACAATGCCCATGAGCACGGTGAGCACGACGCCGACGACGGCGGCGAAGGCCCATTTCAGCGATCCGACCTGGGTGACGATGATATTGCCGAGGAGGTTCACCTTGCGGCCGGAAAGGGCGGCGGCAGTCGCGAACTCACCAAGCACCATGACGGAGACGAAGATCGCGCCGACCACCACGCCCGGCATGGTGAGCGGCAGGATGATGGTGCGGAAGATGCGCCAGAAGCCCGCACCGAGATCCTGCGCCGCTTCGATGACGCTCTGGTCGATGCGGCCCATCATGAAGGCGATCGGCCCGACCATGAAGACGCAATAGATCTGCGTCATGCCGATGATGACCGAGAGTTCGGAGAACAGCAGCACCTCGATCGGCCGGTTGATGATGCCGAGGCCCTGCAGAATGAGATTGATCGCCCCCTCCTTGCCCAGCATCGGCCGCCAGGCGAGCACGCGGATCAGGAACGAGGTCCAGAAAGGGATGACGCAGAGGACGAGAAGCGCCGTCTGGATCGTCTTGTTCTTGACGAAGAGGCCGACATAGAGGGCTGCCGGATAGCCGACGACCAGCGTCGAGACAAGCACGATCAACCAGATCCTGACCGTCGTCCAAAGAGCGCTGAGATAGGTGTCCGTAGTGAAGAAGGTGACCCAGCTCTTGATGGTAAGATCAGGCGTGATCTTGAAGGTCGTCTGCGTCCAGAAGGACACGTAGATCATCATCAGGATGGGCGTTACCAGGAAAAGCAGCATCCAGATGACGCCCGGCGCCAACAGCCAGAGCGTCTTGCCGGATGCCTTCCTGACCGGTTCCACGGTGGTCTCGGTCTCGGCTGTTGTGGCACTTATCGACATCAATCAGTCTCCCGTCCCGCGGCTGCGCGGTAAGAGTGTCAGGCGTAAACGAGGGCATCCCGGCGCTTCCAGACGAGCGCGTAGCGCGACTGCGGCGCACAGGCAGGCGGCATGCTCTGGCTCAGATGAGATTCCACTTCGAAGACGCGGCCGTCATCGAGCGAGAAGAAGGAGTTGATCGCGGCGCCCGAATATTCGTCGGCGACGAAGGTCGCCTCGAGCTTCACCTCGTCATCGGCAACAGGCGCTTCGGCCGGGCGGATCGCAACACGGTCGTAGCGGATCGCGTAGCCGGTGCGGTCGTCGCGGAACTGCATTTGGTCGCCGAGCGGGAAAGCACCATAGGGGCCGAGGAAGCTCTCCCCGGCGAGCCGGCCTTCGAAAAGATTGTAGCAGTTGAGAAAACCCGCCACCGACAGCGACTTCGGCCGGTTGTAGATCGTATCGGCGTCTGCCGCCTGCGCGATCCGGCCGCTGTCGAGCACCAGCACCATGTCGCCCATGGCAAGCGCCTCGCTCTCGCTGCCGGTGACGTGCAGGAAGGTGACGCCGCAGCGCTCGCGGATCAGCCTGAGCTCGCTGCGCATGCGGGCACGAAGATTTGCGTCGAGTGCGCCAAGCGGCTCGTCGAGCAGAACCAGCGACGGTTCTGTCACCAGCGTGCGGGCCAGCGCCACGCGCTGCCGCTGACCGCCGGAGATCTGCGCGACGCCGCGATCCTCGAGGCCAGATAGGCCGACAAGCGCAATCATGTCCTTGACCCTAGCCTGCACGATAGCAGGATCGGTCACCGGATTTTCGACGCGGTTTTCCAGCCCGAAGGCAATGTTCCTGGAGACTGAAAGATGCGGAAAGAGGGCAAAATTCTGGAAGACGAAGCCGATGTCGCGCCGGTGCGGCGGCACCGTCTCGATACGCTGGCCTTTGAAAACAACGGTGCCGAGATCCGGCTGCTCGAAACCGGCGATGACGCGCAGCAGCGTCGTCTTTCCCGATCCGCTCGGCCCCAGAAGCGAAACATAGCTGTCGTTCGGCAGCGACAGGTCGATGCCGTCGAGCGCGTTCAGCGTACCGTAGGCCTTGGTGACACCTGCGAGCTTGAGAACCGAAGACAAGAGCCTCTCCATCTTGCGTCAGCACGCTTGCCGCCGCATCCCTGCGACATGGCAGCCGGAACCGTTCGCGCGCAGTCAGGCACGCGGCGGAAATCGATCGGCAGTCTGACGTTTTTGTCGTTCACCCCAGGAGTGCTTCTAGCGGCATTCCTATGCTGAATTGATGACATAAATGGTTTTTGTATTCAATAGGCTTTTTTTGGAAACCGTCGAGATTTTGTGCATGGCAACGCGAAGTCATAAAATGATCGCATCGATAGATGGCAAAACTCGAAAAGGAGAGATGAAAGCTCCGGCTCACTATGCGCATTTTTTCGGCGAATACTCGGCAAAACTCGCATACTTCTGCATCAAATGCGCTCTCCATGCGCAGCTCTCCGCACCGCCAGACCCTTTCGACGGGGAAACGGCCCAGCGGGACAAAAAAGTGCAACCCGCTCCCCTTCTCGCCGAAAATGCAATTTCGGTATGCAAAAGACATTTATTTTGACATAGTCCGAAACTGCGAAATACACTAAAGAGAATTTCGATTTTGTTGCCATCCGTGGTTGGATGGAGGATGCCCCGCCCAATGATACGCAATCTCCCAGCACAGACGGCCCAGCGTCGGTACGAGATTGCCGAGCACATCCTGCGCGACAACATCGTCGGCGGGCGGCTGCCGCTGGGTCTGGTCCTGCTGGAGGGGCCGATCGCCGATATTCTCCAAACGTCGCGCGCGCCGGTGCAGCGCGCCCTGCTTCGTCTGGAGGCCGATGGCCTCGTCCACCGCTTCCAGGGACGTGGCTTTCTTGTCGGCCCTCAGGATGCAGGTCTGACGCCGAACCGCACAGATATCAAGTCCTTTGGCCTCGTCATCGCCCAGCATGCCGACGAGGCGTTGCAGAGCCGTTCGTCCTGGGCGCGCATCTACAACACGGTCGAGCGCGACGTGGCCGGCTGTGTCGTCTTTGGCCAGTACCGCATCATCGAGATCGAACTCGCCAATCATTTTAAGGTCAGCCGCACGGTGGTGCGCGACGTCCTCAGCCGGTTGCAGGAACGCGGCCTCGTCCGGAAGAACCAGAGTTCCCACTGGATCGCTGGCCCGTTGACGGCCCAGACGATCAAGGATCACTTCACGCTTCGACGCATGCTGGAGCCCGCGGCGCTCAAGGCCGGCGCTGCCGCCGTCGATCGCGAACGCCTGACCGAACTCTTCACACGCTTGGCCGGTCTTGAAGCTTCGCAGCCGGTCGACCACCTCGAAAAGCTCGAGGAACTCCAGGAGCAGATGATCGACATCTGCGTGCTGACGACGGCAAACGAGAAGACGCGGGAACTGATCCGCAACAACCTTTTGCCCGTCAACGCCGCCGAACGGCTGCTGCGTCATCTCGGCCTGCCCGATGATCCGACCGCGATTACCGAGATGCGGCTGATCGTCGAGCTTTTGATGCGCGGCGCCGTCGATGCGGCTGCCGCCATGCTGGAGACCCATCTCGATGCCTCGATGAAGCGCATGATCGCCCAGATGAAGATCGTCGCCATCATTCCCGGCCCGAGCGTGACCGCCGATTACCTGACGCACGTCGAGTGATCGACAGGCCATCGTCGTCACCTTACGACAGGCTCTGGCGGAGGCGGTCGAGCAGCGCTGCGCGATCGGCCCTCGCCTTCAGCGCCTCATCCATCGTCACCTCGACGAACCGCGCCGGTGTATGCGGCTGTAACTGGCCAATGAGGTCCATGTCCGCCGAGATTACCGTGCCGACCATGAAATAGCCGCCGCCGGAGACAGCGTCGCGATGAAGGATGATCGGCTCCGTTCCGCCCGGCACCTGAATCGAGCCGTAGGGGTAGCAGCTGTCGACGATGTTCGACGGATCGGAACCGGCGCCGAAGGGCTGCTTGCGGTCCAGGAAGTCGAGCTTGCGCCCGCCGCGGAAGCGGTAGCCCATGCGGTCGGCCTCAGGCGCCACCTTCCACTCGTCGGCGAAGAAGCTCGCCTTGGCGGCATCCGTCAGCCGGTCCCAGTAGAGCCCCGGCAGCACGCGCAGCTCTGCCGGCGTTCCGGGTCTGCGCCGCAGCTCTTCGGCGACGCTTTTTCCTTCCTCGGCAAGGCCGGCCTTTCCGACCGGCAGTGCGTCGCCGGCTGCCAGCGCCCTGCCCTTGTAGCCGCCGAGCGCGCCGATCGGATAGGTGGAGCGGCTGCCGAGCGCTTCCGGCACGTCGATGCCGCCCGCGACCGCGATCAGGATGCGCGCGCCGGATTTCAGGAAGTCGAAGCTCAACACCTGGCCGGCCTTGACCTTGAAAGCCGTCCAGCCGGGCTGCCCCACGCCGTCGACCTTGGCCGGCATGTCGGCACCGGTGACGGCCACCAGGGCATCCTCGGCGAATTCGAGCTTCGGTCCCATGAAGACCGCCTCGAGACCCGCCGCTTCTTCGTCGTTGCCGACGAGCAGATTGGCGGCACGCATGGCGTAGCGGTCCATGGCGCCGCCGATCGGGATGCCGAGGTGGAAATAGCCCGGACGGCCGAGATCCTGGACGCTGGTCGATAGTCCCGGGTGCACCACCTTAATGGCCATGGAGAACGCCCTCCAGCGCGGCGTTGTAACCGTGGATATCCTTGCTGAATTCGCGAAGATCGAACCGGACCTCGCGGATCGGCGGGCTGAAGAGCCTCTTGTCGACCTCTTCGACTGCCGTGTCGTAACCGTCGCGATCGACTGGCTTGAACTTGACGATATCACCAGGACGGAAGAACACCATGAAATCGCGCAGATAACTCGTTTGCTGCGTCGGGTCGAAGATCGGCATCGGCGTGACGCCGAACATCTGGTAGCCGCCGGCGCCGCGCACCGAATAGATGCAGCCGAAGCAGCCGCCATGGCCGACCGTCAGTTTGGGCGTATCGGTGCGTGGCCTCAGATATTTTGGCACT